>NZ_JBHULV010000008.1:522406-662762 GCF_042684645.1 Pedobacter alpinus | reverse complement strand
AGACTTAAGGCAGGATGGGATAACGACTATCTAATAAAAATCTTTAATCAAATTTAAATGCGTTGACCCTGAGTAAATTCCTTTTCATGATATGAATACATCAAATTTGGCTAAATTTGTAAATTGTTTTATTTCGCTTATTAATGTCGATTTTAAGATTTTTACTATTTCCCCTTTCGTTCATTTACGGGATTGTTACTTATTTAAGAAACAAATTTTACGATTGGGGTATATTTAAAAGTCAAAAATTTAACCTCCCCATTATATCTGTAGGTAATTTGGAAGTCGGTGGTTCTGGCAAAACACCAATGGTAGAATACCTAATTAATCTTTTAAAAAATGATTACAAATTAGCCACACTTAGCCGAGGGTATGGCCGAAAGACTACAGGTTTTAGATGGGTTAAACCCGATGATAATGCCACTTTAACTGGCGATGAACCTTTACAAATAAGTCAGAAATTTACAGATATTAACGTAGCCGTTTGTGAAAACAGAGCGTACGGAATAACAGAAATACAAAAACAGCATCAGCTTATTTTAATGGATGATGCTTTTCAACACCGAGCTGTAAAACCTGGTTTTAGTATCTTATTATTTGATTATCATCAACTACGAAAAACAAAACTTTTATTGCCCGCAGGTAATTACCGCGAGCTTTTTAGCGGACGCAAAAGAGCAAATATTTTAGTGGTTACAAAGTGCCCAAATCAAATCAGCGAAAGCGAAAAACAACATTTAGCAAAAATTGTAAAGCCTTACCCCCACCACAACCTTTTTTTTACTAACATAGTTTACAGCACACATTTAAACCATGTATTTAATAATACTGAATTGGCTATTGATTTAATTTGCAAAAAAACCGCAGTATTATTACTAACTGGTATTGCTAAACCAGAACCATTAATTAACGAGATCAAGAAATACAGTACAAACATATTACATCATGCTTATGCAGACCATCACGCATTTAGCCAAAAAAATATGCTTAAACTTGTAGCAGATTTTGAAGCTTTAAAATCAAATAAAAAAATTATTATTACAACACAAAAAGATGCTGTACGTTTAAGAACGGATAATTTTACAAAACTATTGAACAATCTACCTATTTACGAGTGGCCTATCAATATCAATTTTGTAAACAATACAGCTATCAATTTTGACAATTTAATTAAAGAATATGCTCAATTATATCAGAGAATCAGTTGAATTTATAAAACAAAGAGTAGGTGATTTTAATCCCGAAATAGGAATAATTTTAGGTACTGGCTTAGGCGGTTTGGTTTCAGAAATTGAAATTGAACATCAGTTAATGTATTCTAACATTCCAAATTTCCCAATTTCTACTTTAGAATTTCACTCGGGTAAGTTAATATTTGGCAAACTAGCGGGCAAAAAAGTAGTGGCTATGCAAGGCAGGTTACATTTTTACGAAGGATACAATATGAAACAAATTACTTTTCCGGTAAGGGTTTTAAAAATGTTGGGCATCCAAAAATTGTTTGTTTCTAATGCCAGCGGAGCTTTAAATCCAGCTTATAGAAAGGGTGATTTAATGATTATTGAGGATCATATCAATTTACAGCCAGATAACCCATTAATTGGGACAAACTATCAAGAATTAGGCCCTCGTTTTCCAGATATGAGTGCGCCTTACAATGCCGATTTTATAACCAAAGCACTAGCAATCGCAAAAGAAAAAAATATCACTTGCCACAAGGGAGTGTATGTTTCTGTAACTGGCCCAAATTTAGAAACCAAAGCAGAGTATAAGTATTTGAGAATTATTGGTGCAGATGCTGTTGGAATGAGTACCGTACCAGAAGTTATTGTAGCAAACCACATGGGTTTACCAGTTTTTGCTATTTCGGTTTTAACTGACGAAGGCTTCCCTGAGACTTTGAAAGCAGTATCTGTGGAAGAAATTATTAAAATTGCTACAGAAGCAGAACCTAAAATGACTACAATTTTAAAAGAGCTGATTTTACATTTATAACATTGAAAAAGCATTTTTTAATTTTACTTTTTACTTTTTTAGCTCTCCAAACCTTTGCACAAGTTAGCAGAGAAAGGCCTATGTTTCCAAATAATGGAGGAAACCAGCAGCAGCAACAACAACAAAACGCTGATAATTCAACGGGTGAAGAGAATTTGGACTCGATAAGGGCAAAAATTGAAGCCAAAAAAGATTCAATAGTTTATAATTCAAAATTTATTAAGTACACAAAAATTAATTTTTTAACAGATAGTACGCGTATTTTCGCTTTAGATACCACCATAAAAGATTTTCACAGGTATAAAATAATTGATTTACCAGAAAGCCCTACTCAAAATTTAGGCTTAAATGGTTTAGCTTATCGTAACATGTTGTTTGAACCCGCTAAAACCATAGGTTTTGATGCAGGTTTACATTTTTACGATAGGTATTTATTAAACCCAGAAGATATAAAATACTACAGAGCCCGTACACAATACACAGAAATGTATTATGTTACACCAGCAGGGCGTTTGGCAGAACAAATGTTTCATGTAATACATACACAAAACGTTAAACCCAATTTAAATGTAGGTGCTAGCTATGCAAAAATGGGCTCTAGGTCTTTTTACGGAGCACCGGGTAGGCAAGCAGATGTTTTAGCTGCAAATCATTTAAACGCATCTTTATGGAGTTGGTACGAATCGCCAAATAAAAGATATAATTTATTGGCCAACACTACATTTAACAATTTAAAAGGCTATGATAATGGTTCTATTCTTAACGATTCTATTTTTACCTTTCCCACCAATGTTGAACCAGAATTTGAAGCCGCAAGGTTAAATAATGCTAAACGCAATTTAACAAACAACACCATTTATATTAAACAGTTTTATAACATTGGCAAACAAAGAACCATTGATACTAACGCCGTAGTTTTGCCTACACAAAGAGTAAGCTATAAATTAGCTTATAATAACCAAAAATCTATTTTTGTAAACGAAGGTTTTGACAATTCTGGTTTATTAAAAAATTACTTCATTTACGCAGATTCTTCTCAAACTGCCGATACTACAAACATTAAAAACCTTCAAAACGAATTTAACTATAGCTTTTATTTGCGTGGGAATAGTTTATCTTTTTTACGTAATGAACTTAAAGTAAATGTGGGTTTACAACATGATTATTATGATTACCAACAATTCAATTTCAATACAAAGTTTCAAAATTTAACCCTAAAAGGAGATGCTGATTATAGTTTTAGCGATAAGGCAAATCTTAAATTAAACCTACAACAAATAATACAAGGTCGTAATTTTGGCGATTTTTTGTATGAAGCCAGCTCAGAAATTAAATTAGGGAACAAGATTGGAAGTGTAATTCTATCTGCATACTCCCAAAATCAAAGTCCGGCAATAATTTTTGAACGTCAAATAAGTAACCATTACCAATGGAATTTAAGTTTTGATAAAATTAAAACTCAAAATTTAGCTTTTAGCTACCTTATCCCTAAATACAATTTTAAGGCTAAGGCCGAGTATTTTTTAATAAACAACCATGTGTATTTTGGAGAAGGTGTTGATGGAGATGCTTACCCTAAACAAATTACAAGTAACATAAACATGCTTAAAATAAGTTTAAGAAAAGACTTTAAATTTGGAAAATTCACCTTCGAAAACTTTTTAGTTTACCAAAAAACAGATTTTGAAAGCGTGTTAATGACACCAGAGATTTATACTTTCCATAGTTTTTACATGCACCAAGATTTTTTTAAGGTTTTAAAAACCGAATTTGGGTTTGATGTAAAATATTTTAGCAGTTATACTGCACCATCTTATGCGCCAGGCTTAGCACAATTTTATCAAAAAGGAAACCAACAGTTTAGCAATTTCCCTATTGCTGATGTTTGGATACGTACAAATTGGAAACGAGCAAACCTATTTCTACGTTACGATTATGTAAACAAAGGCTTATTTAACAGCGGTTATTATACCGTTAACAGGTATCCAATGCCTTATTCACTTGCGAAATTTGGGGTAAGCTGGAATTTTTACGATTAATTTTTTTTCTACAATTAAAAAGCGGTAAAAGTTTGGGAAACCTACCGCTTTAACACACCTATTCGAAAATATAAAGACAAATTTGTCTTTGGAGAGAAATTTAAAACATCTTTAAAACGTCTTTAAACATATAAACCACAAAACCTTTAATCAATTTAATGTTGCTTGTTAAACGTATCATGCTACAAATGTGCGAGTTTTTAAGCATAAAGGCATACGTATAATTACGTATTTATGCAAAATACCTAAAAGTGGGTATAAGGTTTTTTCCACATTAGTTCTAAAAAATTGCACATTAGCTAACATCTTCATACTTTAGCAACGATGGAAAATTTTATAGTTTCTGCAAGGAAATACAGACCGGTTTTGTTTGAAAGTGTTGTTGGGCAACTGCATATTACCAACACGCTAAAAAATGCCATCAAAAACAACCAACTTGCACAAGCTTTTTTATTTTGCGGTCCACGAGGCGTAGGTAAAACTACTTGCGCTCGTATTTTAGCAAAAACCATTAACTGCACTAATCTTACGCCACAACATGAAGCTTGTGGAGTTTGCGATTCTTGCATATCTTTCCAAAATGGTAACTCTTTTAACTTTCACGAGCTTGATGCTGCATCTAACAACTCGGTTGATGATATTAGAAATTTAATTGACCAAGTAAGGATACCGCCACAAGCCGGCAAATACAAAGTATATATTATTGATGAGGTACACATGCTTTCCCAAAGTGCCTTTAATGCTTTCTTAAAAACATTAGAAGAACCTCCTTCTTACGCTATTTTTATTTTAGCAACTACAGAAAAACATAAAATTTTACCTACCATTTTATCTCGCTGTCAAATTTTTGACTTTAACAGAATTAAGGTAGAAGATATGGCTAACCATTTGGCCAGCATTGCAAAAAAAGAGGATGTACAATATGATATAGACGGCTTACACCTGATTGCTCAAAAGGCAGATGGAGGTTTAAGAGACGCTTTATCTATGTTTGACCAAATTGTTAGTTTTTCTAACAGGGCATTAAGTTACCAAGCTGTAATTGATAATTTAAATATTTTAGATTACGATTATTATTTTAAACTTACTGATTTATTATTGGCACAAAACACTCCTGGAGCTTTATTGCTTTTTGATGAAATATTAAACAATGGTTTTGATGGTAACCATTTCATTACTGGCTTAGCATCACACTTAAGAAATGTCTTAGTTTGCAAAGATGCCGCAACGGTTAAATTATTAGAAGTTAGCGAAAATATTAAACAAAAATATTTAGAGCAAGCACAGCAATCGCCAGCTTCGTTTTTAATAAGTGCTTTAAACATCAGCAACCAATGCGATTTAAATTATCGTATTAGCAAAAACCAACGTTTACAGGTAGAACTCACACTCATAAAAATAAGTCATTTGGCGCAGGCTTTACAGCTAAGCCAATCAGAAAATGTTCAGCTATTAGCTGAGCAATTAAAAAAAAAACCTAAATCTTTAGCAGAGGAAGAAAGTGTAGCCTACACAAAAACTACTGTTGATAGTCATAAAACACCCGAAAAAACGATTTCAGAAGCTATCCCTGCTCCTTCTAAACCCGTAAATCTACAAAATGGAAATAGTGCAACCATCACTCCGCCTACCATTACGCCCGGAAAATCACTTTTAAGTAATTTAGGTAAAACAACTCTAATCCCTAATTTAAAAGACCCAAATAGTATTAAAACCGAAGCCGAAAAAAATGAGGAAAAGGTAGAAGTTACCGGAGTAGAAAAAAACGATTTTACACAAGAAGATTTCATTAAGCTTTGGGTGCAATACTCGGGTATAATTAAAGCCCAAAACAAAATGAATTTGGCTGCCTTAATGGATAATTATACGCCAAGGTTAAAAGAAAACTTTAAGATTGAAGTACAAGTAGAAAACAAGCTACAAGCAAATGAGTTGGCTATAGAAAAAATAGACTTACTGAACTTTTTAAGATCCCAATTAAAGAACTTTCAAATTTCTATAGAGGCCATAATCACAGAAGCAATACAAGAAAGAAAGCTTTACACCTCTAAAGATAAATACCAACACATGGCAGATAAAAATCCTGCTTTAGATGATTTTAGAAGAACATTTAATTTAGAGTTAGATTAAAAAATCAAAATTTCCTCATTTATACTTCCAATGCCAATCTATTCAAACTTTTAAATTCGTTTTTAAACTTAGCTGGAGCTAAAATTACTTGAGTTACGGACGATAATTTGAGCATCTTAAGCAATTTATATCCTTTTAAAGCCCCCCAAAAATACACCTGTTGTTTCAAACTTAAGAGTTCTACAACCTTTGGCGGACAAATTTTTGCCTGTACTTGTTTTAATAAGTGATACCTTATAAAACCCAAATGTTTATGATATTGCTGATATAAGTCTCTGCTAAAATTAGAGGCTATTAAATGCTCTGACAATTGATTCGCTCGGGCCAATTCCCATTCCTGATAGTTAGAAGGTAAATCAGATAAATTCATGTGAATTCCCATGGCTAAAAAGACCTCAAAAACTTCTTCTTTTTCTGTGTAAGTCAAGGGTTTTTTGAGCACTTCGTAAGCTTTAATGCTATAATCTATTAACATGTACAAAACGCTACAATAAGCCCAATTGGGAATTTGTGCGCCTCTTTTATTTTCTACTGAAGTATGAATAGCGGTAATTTGTTGTATGGCAGCCACAGCAATTTTTTGCTCTGAAAACACAATTTTTTGCGCATACGTAACTGTAGAAAATAACCGCCCAATTGGGTTTGCGGGCAGTTTACCTGTAAAATAAAGCCAATCGACCGCTTTGTTGAGGGCAAACTCCGCAGATGCTCCAGCAAAAATGAACAAAATCACATCGCTATCGCTCCATATTTTTCTAACGATAGAGTTTTTAGCTACAAAGTATTCCATATTTTATTTTTTGATCTTCTGTTAATGAAAGTTTCCACTATCAAAACGAAGGCAATTCCTAAAGTGTACATCAATAAATCGATAACAGAAAAGTAAGTTCCAATAATGATGGTTGCCAGTTGATGATTTTCTAAACCCAAAATTTTTACCAGCTCAAAATATTGTGCAATTTCTATCAAATAAGAAAATAACAAAACACTGAGAGCAATAAGCAGTATTTTATTTTTGATGAAACTCTTTACCATGCAGTAAAGCAAAATAACCACCAAAAAATCTCCTAAAAATGGACGAACAAAATTATCATGAACATAAATTGCAATTAAAATTTCTGTGATTAATAGGAAGAGAAATCCTAAAAAATAATTGAGGTTAAATTTAAACATGAGGTTTGATTAATTATTTAACATTAATTTTAAAGGAGCGAAATTATCCGCTCCTTTAAAAAATTTACACCACTTCTTTCTTATTCCAATCTATTTTGCCAGATAAAAACATTAAAAGGGCTACCACCACAAATAATGCAATACTGCCAGAAAGTAAAGCCAAGTCTTGCAACTGAATGATCACAAAAATAAACCCGTAAATAACACTTAAAATGGTAGAAAAAAGCAATGCCGGTTTTACAGCTTTCATTAAACTTTTAACAAAACTGCCAATTAAAACTATTGTGCTTACAGACGCAATTAAATAAGCATAATTGAAACCTACTTGTTCTCCAAAAGCAAGCAATAAAGTATAATAAACAATCATTGCAGCACTAATTAAAACGTATTGTAATAAATGAATTTTCCTCTTTTGGATAAACTCCATAAAAAACAAGGCAATAAATGTGAGCATAATAATCAGTATAGCATATTTTGCTGTACGCATGGTTTTTTGATACTGATCTACCGGAAGTATAAATTTAACTCCAAAAATACTGTCGTCAATATTATCTGTAGCAACATCTACAACATTATTACTGTCCCCCTTTGTAATAATTCTTCTTTCTCCTTCCCATTGTTGTGGGTAGTTTCTGTTAAAATATGATAAATTCCAATCGGCAGTAAAACCTCCATCTTTAAAGCTTCGGTTGTCTGGCGAATATCTTCCTATAAAGCTAGGGTCGGCCCAGTTTCCTGTTAATTTAATTTTTGTGTTTTTACCGATATGCAAAAAATTTAGCTCTTCACTCCCTTTTAAATCTAAAACTAAGCTAAAATCTAATTTCGAAGATTTTAGTTTGCTCAAATCTGGCGATATACTTAAATTATTATCAAAAAGATCCTCAGTTATAAAATCGGGTTCAACTTCATAAGTATTGCCACCTATTTTAACTTGAGGGTTGTTTTTCAATCCCTTTAAATCGCTTATCCCGATAAACACTTTGGCTTTATCCCACAGAATTTTTTCTGGATTTATACCCGATTTTTTGAGCTCTAATTCACTAAAACTTCCATTTACCGTAATTTTGGAAGTATAAACCACACTCTCAAAAATGCCTCTATGTAATTTGGTTGGTTTAACCTCTGCATCCATATTTAGGTTTTCTGGTAAAATATGAATGGTAGCAATTACTTCTTTTACTGTAGCAGTTTTGCTTTTATCATTTGCTATTTCTACAATTGTTTTTTTGTATGGAATAACCAATACTGGGCCTTCAATTAATTGCTTACCCGACCAATCATTTGCAATTTCTTTGTTAATTTCTGTTTGCCTTTCTTGCCTTTCACTTATTAAATCCTGAATCCAAAAATTAGGGATTAACAAAATAAGTGTTAAAAAGCCAATAAGGGCTAACTTTAGGATAACTGATCCACCAAACCAATTTCCGCTTTCTGAGTTCAATTCTATTTTCATATTTTATAATTACTTTAAAGTTTATATTTAAGATTAGATGATTAAAAAATTAATTTCCTGCTAGAGGCGTATTAAAAATACCAACTGCTAATTCGGCCCAAATCAGTAAAAAGACAAATACTACAACTATACAAAGCATAACTCTAAACTTGTTTTGTTTTACAATTCTGAGTATCATTTCACACAATAATGCGGTGCCAGATAATAATATGGCCATCACTGTAAAATCAGTAAAGTCCCAGTTAACTTCTGTTGTAAACTGCATAGCAACTAATGGAATTAATAATAAGCCGTTTGCACCTAAAAGGAATACAATTAATCTTTTGTCTTCTGTTTTCATTTTTATAAATTTAAAAGTACTTTGCATTTCAAAGTAAATGGGTAAAAAAAATTATTTCTGTTGTTTTATTAAATTCTCTAAAGCTTCTAAGTGTTTTTTAAAGGCTTGTTTGCCCAATGCCGATGCTTCATATTGGGTATTAGGTTTACGGCCAATGAAACTTTTGGTAATAATAATGTATTCCTCTTTCTCTAGTGCTTTTAAATGCGATGCTAGATTGCCATCCGTAACATCCAAAAGCTCTTTAAGCGAATTAAAATCATAGTATTCATTTGCTACCAACACGCTCATAATTTGCAAGCGTAATCGGTTTTCAAATGCTTTATTAAATTGATCAAAAATTTTCACTGCTTGTATTTAAAATGCATAATGCTACCATAAACAATATGCAAAACCCCAAAACCAAAAGCCCAAAACAAAATACCATATCCTTGAAAAGCAAGTGCCAACAAGCCCAAAATAATTTCGCAAAAGCCTAACCATTTAATATCTGTAAATGTAAAATGACTTGCAGAAACTAATGCCAAGCCATAAAATAATAAACTTGCTGAGGCCAAAATACCAAACTGCCCTTTAACTAAAAGAATAAGGATAAATAAACCACCAGCTACTAAAGGAATAGCCATGTTTACCAATAGTTTTTTACTTATTGGATTCCATATCCTCTCCCCTTTTTTATTGGCCTGCTTAATTGTTAAATAAATGCCTGTAATGATAGAAAACACCAAAACCACTATTGCAATCATTACCAGTTGCAACATTACATCATATTCTAATAAATAAACTTTACGAGCATCAAAGCTTAAATTGTTAAAAAAAACAATTTTGTGAGCTAAGTAAGCACCAATTAAAGCATAAATACCTGCCATAATACCAGACATGCCGCTCAAAGAAATAAATTTGCTGGAACGTTCCATCAAATTACGGATTGAGCTTAGCTCAGCTTGAATATCTTTTTCTTCCATTTTAAAAGAACTTTGAGATACAAAGTAAAATAATAAAAATTGTATCCGCAAGAAATTGTGTTAAAATATTTTTTATCCGAAGTAATTTGAGCGTATTGGCGATTTAGAATTTATAAAATCGGATTTTTTAAGTTTTGGACAGTATGAGTTTCTGTAAACCGCATAAAAAAAGGAGTTACAATTTAATGTAACTCCTTTTTTTTAGTGTGGGAGATACTGGGTTCGAACCAGTGACCCCCTGCTTGTAAGGCAGGTGCTCTGAACCAGCTGAGCTAATCTCCCTTTGGGCAATCTTTAACAATGTTTTTGTTGTTGATTGGGATTGCAAAAGTAGAGTTTAAATTTATATTTCCAAAAAATATTAGAAAAAAATTCAACAAAAAACACACCTACAAGCTTAACTTTCTATTTATCAATAAATTAAATTTTAAATTAATACAAAATAAAAATAGGTTTTATTTAGATAAGTCAAAATTACCATAAAATAAAGATGAAATGTAAAAATTGAAGCTTTTGATTTTCTAAGAGCCTGTTTAAATTTGTATTGCAAAAATGTTTATTACTTATTTTTGAGCGAAACGAGCCGAATTTTATAGAGAGAGCCGGAAGCTATCTCGAAAAATTTAACGAAGTTGTAACCTAAAGATGCACAAACAAATTATTAGATAAATTTTAAACAGGCTCTAAATGTTGAATATTATTTTTCAACCAAGTTTGATAAGCTATCTTTGTGAAAAATAATTGAAATGAAAATTTTAACCAAACCGTACATCATTTTTTTCTGCATTGTATTGGTGGTATCGCCGTTAATTGGTGTTTTAATAATGAAAGAAGAGTTTAATGCTACTTTTATTGCCAGAGCAATTTTTACAGCAACAGTAAGTACGGTATTGTATTTTATACTTAAACGAAGAATGCGAAGGGGAAATTAACTACAAAAACACAATTTCTTGTACTACCTCTGCACCTGCTTTTGCATTCAAGTTTGAGATAATTTGAGCTCTCATTATAGTTAATTCGTTTTTAACAACAGAAGATTCAATTCTTACAAAAAGTTTTTTTTCTCTAATAAAAATTTCTTTAGTACGGTTTGCTACTGCTTTACCAACTACAGCTTCCCAAGACTCTACAGCAAAAGTTTCATCAAACTTATTTTTAAGTTTATAAACTTTTAGCATTTGCGCCATCGCTTCCTTCAATGTTTTATCATTATCTCTACTCATGGCTTATGGTTCCGTTATCAATCTGGAATAAATTAAGATTTGTACCAATATTTTCAAAAACAGATTTCACCCTTTCGCTGTTGGTATCAGTAATAAAAATTTGTCCAAAATCATCTTCTGATACCATTTTCATTAATTTGGTAATTCTCAAATCGTCCAGTTTATCAAAAATATCATCTAACAATAAAAGCGGTTTAAATCCTTTTTCTTGGTAAATAAAAGAGTATTTAGCCAATTTTAAAGCAATTAGAAAAGATTTTTGCTGCCCCTGAGAACCAAACTTTTTAAGTGGCATGTTTGCATGTACCTGAAAAATCAAATCGTCTTTATGAATACCTAAACTTGTACGCTGTAAAACGCGGTCTTTTTCTAAACTCTTTTTAATAATACTAGCGAAACTATCATTTAACAAAGGCGATTCATAAACTAATTCAACCTGCTCTGCTCCTTCTGTTAAATATTGATAATGTTGATTAAAAACGGGCGTAAAAATTTGCATAAAAGCTTTTCGCTTTTCAAATATTTTGTTGCCAGAAACTATCAGTTGGTCGTCAAAAATCTCTAATAATGTTGGGTCATACTTACCTGTATCTGCAATTTGCTTTAATAAAGCATTTCTATTTTGTAGCGCTTTATTATAAATAATTAATTCATCAAGGTAGTTTGCATCGGTTAAAGAAATAACAGTATCAATAAATTTTCTGCGCTCTTCACTTCCTTCTAAAATTAAAGAAATATCATTTGGCGAAATCATTACCAAAGGAAATAAACCAATATGGTCTGCTAATCGTTGGTACTCTTTTTTATTTCGTTTAAACTGTTTCTTCTGATTTTTTTTTACACCACAAGCAATCAACTCGTTCTCGCTATTTTTCTCAAACAAACCTTGCAGCATAAACAAATCTCTATCTGTTTTAATTTGCTGGCTATCTATTGGGTTAAAATAGCTTTTACATAAAGATAGGTAATGTATTGCATCTAATAAGTTTGTTTTGCCTGCGCCATTATT
Source organism: Pedobacter alpinus (assembly GCF_042684645.1). NCBI lineage: Bacteria > Pseudomonadati > Bacteroidota > Sphingobacteriia > Sphingobacteriales > Sphingobacteriaceae > Pedobacter > Pedobacter alpinus. The sequence continues at coordinate 650,432 of NZ_JBHULV010000008.1, read as the reverse complement.
ACCAGTAAAGGCATTGGCTCCGTCAACAAAAATAAGTTCAGCTTCGTCGTAATTTTTAAAATTTACTAACGATAGTTTCTTGAGATACATGGTGCTAAATTATAAAAAACAAGTGGTGTTTACTTTGTGAAAAGTATTTTAAGAGAAATAAAATGCAATAAATTAAATAAAAATCGGCTTTTAATTTAGTTTAAATGATGCTTATTGCATTATATAATAATATTTTAAATAATTGGTTGTTGTTTTTAATGAAAACACTATTTTTGCAATCTTTAATTAAACCCAAAAATGTCAAATACACAAACCGATCAAGTATCAGAATTATCAGGATCTATGGGTAAAACCGGAGATTTTATACAAGAGAATAAAAAAAGTTTGATAGTTATAGCTGCTACCATATTAGGTTTAGTAGTATTATTTTTTGCTTATCAAAAATTCTATTTAGCTCCAAGAGAAACTGAAGCTATAAATCAAATGTTTAAAGCGCAACAATATTGGGAGCAAAAAAACTGGGATAAAGCAATAAAAGGTGATGGTAACTTCCCTGGGTTTGAAAAAATTATTGAAGATTATGACAATACAAAATCTGCAAATTTAGCCTACTATTATGTTGGTGTAGCTTATTTGAATAAAGGAGAATACCAAAAAGCAGCAGAAAGTTTAACCAAATACAATGGTTCTGATGTTATTCTTGCTCCAGAAGCTTTAGGTGCAGCTGGTGATGCTTATGTTGAGCTTAAGGACTACGATCAAGCAATTGTATTTTACAAAAAAGCAAGCGCTAAAGGCGATAATCTTTTTGCGGCACCAATTTATCTTAAAAAATTGGGTTTAGTTTACGAAGAGCAAAAAGATTTTAAAGCTGCCGTAGATACTTACACAAAAATTAAAACAGATTACCCAGAAAGCGCTGCTGCAAGTACAATTGATATGTATATTGCAAGAGCAGAAGGTAAATTATAATCAATAAAACATTAAAATTTAAAGGTTAGTTGGCAAACAGCTAGCCTTTTTTTATTTAAAATTATGGCTACAAACCTTAAAAATCTTTCAGACTTTTCTCATACCACAGTACCATCGGGCAAACCTTATAAATTTGGAATTGTGGTTGCCGCTTGGAATGCAGAAGTAACTGGCGCATTATATCGCGGTGCTTACGATTCTTTAATTAAACATGGTGTAACTGAAGAAAACATCACCTCTGTAGAAGTTGCAGGAAGTTTTGAATTAATTGCCGGTGCAGATTTAATGCTAAGCAATAAAGAATTAGATGCAGTTATAACTTTAGGTTGCGTAATTCAAGGCGAAACGCGTCATTTTGATTTTATTTGTAACGCAGTAGCAAACGGAATAGCGAATGTAGGTATAAAGCATACTAAGCCAGTTATTTTTGGCGTTTTAACAACTGACAATCAAGAACAAGCCTTAGATAGAGCGGGTGGAAAACATGGAAATAAAGGAGATGAAGCAGCTATAACTGCAATAAAAATGGCTGCATTTACAAGTAACTTGTAATAAGCTAAATTTACATTTGTTAGTTTGTTTATAAAATTGCAGGTTTTATTCAAATAATATTTAACTAACTTAGCTTAAGTTTTTTGGAACTTTAAAATTTAACGGTCGTAATAGATGTTTATACATTTATTACGTTAATCTCAAAATAATGAAAAAGATAATTTATGTTTTATTAGCAGTTACAGTTTTAGGTACAGTTTTACCAGCTTGTAGTTCAAAACTTTGCCCAGCTTATAACTCTTACCCACAATCTAAAGGAAGAAGATAAACTCTTCCATTCTTTCTTATTAAATCATTTATGAAAAAGCTACTATTTTTGTGTGCTTTTCTTTTTTCTTTTATTTCTTTGGTAAATGCGCAAAGCAAGGCAGAGATTTTTGAGAAAGTATGGAAAGCCGTTGGAGGTAAATCTACTTTCGAGAAATCCAGATATTTAGAATTTGATTTCGCTGCTGAGCGTAACGGAAAATCAAATCAACCAAGAAAACATTTTTGGGATAGATACACTGGAGATTATCGTTTAGAAATGCCCCAGTCAGACGGCAAAAAAATGGTAGTTTTGTTTAACACCAACACTCAAAAAGGAAAAGCTTATGAAAATGGCATTTTAGTTCCTGATTCTTTAAACAATCAATTAGTAAAAAGAGCTTACGCATCTTTTATAAATGATACTTATTGGTTAATTACACCAGTAAAGTTAGAAGATCCTGGAGTTAACACCAATTTAGAAGCAGATGAACTTATAAACGGAATTAACTGCCACACCATTCACTTAAATTTTGACAAAGTAGGTTTAACACCAGGGGACCAATATTGGTTATATGTTAATGATAAAACAGGCGAGGTGGTAAGATGGAAATTCTTATTACAAAAACAGCAAAATACATCTGTTTTTGATTGGACACCTTATCAGGATTTAGGAAACGGATTAAAATTATCTACTAGAAAAACAAATTTGGCTAATCAAAGTAGTATTTATTTCCCTGTGGCAAGGGTTTTGGATACATTAGATAAAAATACATTTACAAAACCATGAATTGGATTAAATTAGAAGATATTTCTCAGTTAAATGAGGTTAAAGCAAATGCGGGTTACAGCGTAATATTTAAACACAGTACTAGATGCTCTATAAGTATGATGGCAAAAAAAAGAGTGGATATGGATTTGGATGATTTGCCAGAAACCGTTAAACCTTATTTTTTAGATTTAATTGCATATAGAGAAATCTCCAACCAAATAGCAGAAGTTTTTAGTGTTCATCACGAATCGCCTCAGTTATTATTAATAAAAGACGGTGAATGTATTTTAGACCAATCTCACGGAGATATTTCTATAGAAGAAACATTAGAATTAATTAAATAAAATGCAGAAAAGCTCCGGAAAGGAGCTTTTTTTATTTACAGATGAATCATTAATTCTTACCATCCAAAATTTATTGGTTTCTTAATATCTGGGTGCAAACTAAAATGTACCGGACAAGTCAAAGCAGCATTTTCCAAAATTTTCTTTTGTTTATCGCTGTATTCGTCTTTTTTAGGAAAAGTAAAGTTTACATGTATTTCTGTTACTCTCCTTGGTTCAATACCCATTACTTTGGTAACTTCTGCACTTGCGCCGTTAATATCAATATCATGAGTACGGGCTGCAATCCCCATAATGGTAAACATACAACTTGCTAGAGAAGTAGCTAATAAATCTGTTGGAGAAAAAGCTTCTCCTTTACCTTGGTTATCAGTTGGTGCATCTGTAATAATCTGTACAGATGATTGCAAATGTGTTGCTGTGGCTCTTAAACCACCGTTGTATATCACTTTTGAAGTTGCCATATTTTGTTTTTGAATCTCAAATTTAATATAATATTTTTTGCCTCAATGTAAACTTTAATTAATATCTTAAATTATATACACTTTCATACCTCACCATATAAATTTGGACTTTTTGCTAAACACCAAAATGTTTTATAGAATATATACCAAGTTGTTTTTGAGAGTTTTAAGTTTGAACTTAAATTCGCTACTTTGTGGATATTAAATTGTTAATCAAGTTTTTTATAATCATTTCTATTTTAAAACAAATTTAATATAATGGGCATCGCCATAGTACTCGGTTTATTGTTACTTGCAATTATCTTATTTGCATCAGAGATTGTACCTGTTGATGTGGTAACAGTATTTATTTTAGTAGCACTCTGTCTAACTGGTATAATTACACCAAAAGAAGCTTTTGAGGGGTTCTCAAGTGATTTTATAATTATTTTGGCCTCCATTTTTATAATGGTTGGTGCTTTAAAGAAAACAGGGGTTATAGATAATTTTATTTCCCGTTTAGTTAATATTAAAAAGAAACCACCTCAAGTTATTTTATTTTTTGTGATGATGGTTTCGGCGCTAACATCAGGTTTTATGAATAATACAACCATAACTGCTTTAATGTTAAACCCCACCATTGGTCTATCAAAAATATCAGGTATTGCACCATCAAAAATGTTAATGCCTTTGGCTTTTGCTTCAATTTTAGGTGGTACGTGTACATTAATTGGTACTTCAACAAATGTTGCTGTAAGTGGATATATTGCTACACAGGGTTTACCCAGAATAGGGATGTTTGACTTTTTACCCATTGGTTTAGTTTTATTAGGAGTTGGGATTTTATACATGATGACTATTGGCCAGAAATTACTACCCGTAAACTCTAAAGAAACGTTAGAAGAAGATTATGCGGTACGTAAATATTTAAGCGAAGTTGTAATTTTAGAAGATTCTGCTTTAGTTGGACAAAAGGTTAATGAATCTGATTTTGCTAAACAGGGTTTTACAATTGTTTCTGTTATTAGAGATAAATACAATTTTATACCCACAAGGTTTACAAAGCTACAAGCAAAAGATATTCTTTTAATAAAAGGAAATGTGGATGATTTATTGAAAATTAAAGACTTAAAAGGTGTAGAAATTAAAGCCGATTTATTAAACTTAGAAGGCGAGGGAACTGATTTACATTTGGCAGAATTGATGGTTGTTGGTGGGTCTGACACTTTAAAAAATACGGTAGAAAATATAAATTTTAGAACTCGCTACGGTTTAGGAATATTAGCCATACACCGTAAAGGAAAAACAATTAGAGAAAAAATTGGAAAAATTAGGCTACAAGTTGGCGATTTAATTTTAGTACAAGGTGAAAAAGAAAGTATAGATTTAATACGGTCAAGAGAAAATGACTTTATTATTTTAGAAGATTATAAACCAAACTTAAATTTAAAAAGAAAAGGATTATTCACATTAATCTTCTTTGTGCTTTCTATTTTATTGGGCACAACAGGCATCATGCCTTTGTCAATTGGTTTTTTAATTGGCGCTTTATTAACCGTGGCTTTTAGATGTATAAATGCCGACGAAGTTTATGATGATATTGATTGGCGTTTATTGGTGTTAATAGGTGGAATGAGTGCGTTTGGAATTGCTATGACAAAAACCGGGGCAGATAAATGTGTTGCTGAATATGTAGTAACCATATTTGAACCTTTAGGGAATTATGGAATTTTAGCGGGTTTTATATTTTTAACAGTTCTATTAACTCAACCTTTAAGTAACGCAGCGGCCGCTTTAGTAGTTTTGCCAATTGGCTTACAAACTGCCACTCAATTAGGAGTTAATCCGCTAACTTTCGCTATTGCAATTATGCTGTCTGCATCGGTATCCATGCTTACCCCTTTTGAGCCTTCTTGTATTTTAGTTTACGGACCAGGAAAATACAAGTTTTTTGATTTTGTTAAAGTAGGAGGAATTTTAACATTTATTTTGATGGGGATTTTGGTTTTGATAATTCCTGTTTTTTATCCTTTTAAAGTTTAAATAAAAAAGGCTGCTTCTCGCAAGCAGCCAATTTACACACCCAGAATTCACAAAACTATTTGTTCTATAGTTTAAGGTTTTATAAATTATGACGGATACTATTTTTATACAAGTACTTTATAAACCCTAATATTATTTTAACAAAACTTATAATAGAATGTGTCATTATGTTATACCCTACTAGATTGTTTACAAATGAAATAAATTTTGACTCCGAATTTTAAATAATTTTGTGAAACCGTTGGTTTATTTCATGAAACGCTTGTTTCATTTCACAAAGCTTTGTTTTAAAAGGTTATTTTATAGAAAAAAAAGAAGATTATTAAAGCCCTAATTGCTTTATAAAATATTTTATAAAACTAAGAATCCAAAAGCTCTTAATTGTTGTACTTGTTTACTGTACCAAAACAGTTCAAAATCTTCAAACTGTTTTTCAAAATCTGTTTTTAAATATCCAAATGTTAGGCTTTCGCCCGATGCAATATTAAGTTTATACAAAATACCTGCAAACCACTCTCCTTTCTGTTGGTCTAAATTAATTTCTAAACTCTCCTGTTTAAAGTGAAAAATCAATTTTAACAAATTCCAAGTTTGTCCTTTTTTAGATTTTGTGTAAACACTTTTTAATGGCTTTACACCTAACCAAATTATTTTCGCACTGCTTTTTGTACTAAAGCTTGGGGAAACTGTTAAAGCTTGTTTAATAAAGTCTCTATTAATAGTAGTACGTGGAATTTTAAAATCGAACCAGTTTTGCAAAGGAAATTCAAAGCAAATGCCATGCATATAGTTAAATAAAGATTTTTTTAGCCCAAAGCTAAATTGATCATGATTAACGCCTGTTTTATCTATAAACTCTATATCATTGTGTGCAAAAGCTATCTTTTTTTGTGTAGGGATAATTCCAAATGCTTGGGGGTTTAAACCTACAGGACTATGTGCAGTTAAAGCAAACTGATGCCAAAACCCAGATTGTAAAACGCCAATTTCAAAAAGTTGACGAACCATTTCTAAGCTATCAACTGTTTCTTGTACAGTTTGTGTAGGGTAGCCATACATTAAGTAAGCATGCACCATAATTCCTGCTTCTGTAAAATGATGGGTTACTTGTGCAACTTGCTCTACAGTTACGCCTTTCTCAATTAACTTCAATAATCTGTCAGACGCTACTTCAAGTCCACCTGAAACTGCAATACAACCCGATGCTTTTAAAAGCAAACATAGGTCTTGTGTAAAGCTTTTTTCAAACCTGATATTTGTCCACCAAGTAACAACTAATTTTCTTTTAATAATTTCTATGGCTAACTCACGCATTAGAGCAGGCGGCGCAGCTTCATCAACAAAATGGAAACCTTTTTCGCCTGTTTGCGTTATCATTTGCTCCATCCTATCCACTAAAATACTGGCTGCAATTGGCTCGTAATTTTTAATATAATCTAAAGAAATATCGCAAAAAGTACATTTGCCCCAGTAGCAACCATGTGCCATGGTTAGTTTATTCCACCTGCCATCACTCCATAAACTATGCATTGGGTTAGCCAATTCAATTACAGAGATATACTTTTCTAATAACAAATCAGAATAATCTGGAGTTCCTAAATCGGCTTGTTTATAATCTTGTCTTAAAGAAAAATTATTGTAAAAAACGGCTCCATTTTCAAGCAATAAAGTTCTTTTGTACGCATTATAATTTGGGTTTTTCTCTGTTAAGTTTATGATGTTTGAATGTAAAATTTCAACCGGTAGTTCACCATCATCTAAAGTAATAAAATCAAAAAACTCAAATACTTTAACTTCTTTTAAGCTTCTTAATTCGGTGTTTGGGAAACCACCTCCCATACTTACTTTTACATTGGGATAGTTTTTTTTAATGTATTGAGCACACCTAAAAGCACTGTATAAATTCCCCGGAAATGGCACAGAAATACAAACCAATTTTGGTTGAACTGCTTTTAATTTCTCGGCTAATATGGAAATAGTAATTTCATCTATATAAGTAGGCTTTTGTTGTAAAAACCCATATAATTCATCAAACTGATTGGCACTTCTACCTAAGCGCTCTGCATAACGGCTAAAACCAAAGTTTTCATCAACTGCTTCCTTTATAAAATCAGATAAATCTTCTAGGTATAATGTTGCTAAATGCTTGGCTTTGTCTTGCAAACCCATGTTTCCAAATGCCCACTCTAAATCATCTAAAGCATCAAATCTGGCCGCTTGCGGCAAAAAATCATCAGTGCAAATTTGACGAGCAAATGTTTGGTTTTTGCCTTGTAGAAATAAAATTACAGCATCAATAGTACCAATATAAAACTCTTTTAAAGCATAAATACGTTGGCTATTATCTGTTAAACTAACTTCTTTATTTTTTACAAACTCAAATATATTTTCTAAACCTTGTTTACTAAAAAGTTCTAAAATAACTTCAATGCCCAAATCCATTTGGTGCGCACTAATGTTTTTGGTATTTAAAAATCCTTTTAAATAAGCCGTAGCTGGGTATGGCGTATTTAATTGAGTAAATGGTGGTGTTATTAAAAGTATATCTTCCAAACTGCTGCAAATTTATCGAAAAAAGTTTACACAATGTTATTTGCTGTTAACCTGTATTGAAATTAAAAAGCATTAGTCTCACAACCTGCTATTTTTTTGTTTTATGGCATGAATGATGTTTGAAATTAACAAAATCGTTAATTCATTGGTGTAATCAGAGGATAATTTAATATCTATTATTGGGTTTGGCATAAACAAAATAGATTTCATACCTTAATGAAAACGTTAACCAACACATGTACAGCCTTTCAATCATTATTTTAACATTAAATACCATGTTTGCAGTTACTACTAAACTTGAAGAAAATTCTAATTATAATCATTTAATGGAGTATTCAAGATATAAGAAAATTCCTAAAATAATTGAGGAGAGTGCGCTTATTGCTCTTTCTTATTACCCAGAATTAAAAGATACTCGAATTGATTTTGTATTCAAAAAAAATATTAAACAATCTGTAATGCAAGCACAACCTAAATTTGATGTTTTACTTAACGGAAAAGGAAATAGAGCTTATCAGATAAATATTTCTTCCTTATTCAAACTAAACCATGCCGCAATACCAATTCATCAATTACCAAAAAACATAATGATTGGCTGGATTGGACATGAATTAGGGCATATTATGGACTATGAAAGTAGGGGTTTAATTGGAATGCTAAGATTTGGTTTTGGTTATATTTTTTCTGATAAATATATAAAAAAGGCAGAGCAAAAAGCAGATACTTATGCGGTTAACCATGGCCTAGGGTTTTATATTATAGAAACAAAAAGATTTATTTTAGACCACACAGATTTGCCGGAAGTTTACAAAGAAAAAATTTCTAGACTATATCTTTCTCCAGACGAAATTGTAGAGCAGGTGAGAAAATTAGAAGAACAAAGAGCTGCTAAAATTGAAGAATAATTTTATGCAGCCCTCACAATAATTTATCTCATATAATCTTGAAATTCTAAAAATTCTTCTTCCTTTAAAACTCTTGGTATTTTAGCTTGCCCACCTAAATTCTTCTTTTCCTCACTCCACTTGTAAAATTTATCCACAGTAAATATTTCTACTTCTACTCCTTTTAAAGCTTTTCCTCTCGCAACGGCGTAATTTTTATTGTTTTCTTTAAGCAACTCATCTAATTTTGAAGCAATTTCATCAAGATCATCTTTAATTTCATTTGCACCTAATAACCATTTGTGTATATAATCATCCCCTTTATGAATGGCTGATACCACAAATTCTTTAATGTCGATTTTATAAGTTTTTGCTAATTCTTCAATAGCTTTATTCATTTGGTGAACAGATAATTGGGAACCTACAACGTTTAAATAATGCTTTGTTCTTCCAGTAATTTTAATTTCTGCTAGCTGTTTATTAGTAATCATTACGGTGTCGCCAATCATGTATCTCCAAGCGCCAGAAACAGTACTAATCAGTAACACGTAATTTTCATTTTCTTGAGCATCTGCGAAGGCTAAAATTTCTGCATTATCTTTAACACAACCATTTTCATCAATGTTTTCATCTATAAAAGGTACAAACTCAAAGAAAACTCCATTATCTGTATTTAAAGCCATAAAGTTTGTATCAGGTCGTCTTTGCATCGCTAAAAAACCTTCAGATGCTAAATAAGTATCTATGTAAATGATGGGGCGAGCTAATAATTTCTCAAAACTGTGCAAATATGGTTCAAAAGCAACACCACCCGTGGTATAAACTTGTAAATTTGGCCAAATATCATGTATATTTTTAAGGTTATGATGTTTGATAATTGCCTTCAGCATCATTTCTACCCATGATGGAATTCCTGATAAACTTCCGATGTCCCATTTTGGTGCTTCTTCCACAATTCTTTGAAGTTTCTGATCCCAATCTTTTATGCTTGCAATTTCTTCACCTGGTTTGTAAAAACTTTTAAACCATACCGGAATGTTACTAGCAGATATTCCGCTAATTTCTCCCTCTTCGTGGTCATCTTTTTGTATCAATTGGGTACTACTCCCCAGCATCATAATCTGTTTTTCAAAAAAATCTCCAGGTAAATCAAAATTTTTCAAACTTAAAACTTGTTGAATGCCGGCTTTTTTAATAGAATCTAACATATCATCCGTTACCGGGATATATTTACTATTGCTAGTTGTACCACTACTTAATGCAAAATAATTTTGTCCGCCTGGCCAGGTTACATTTTGATGCCCTTTTAAAAGATAGTGCCACCAATCATTAAACATTTTATCATAATCATGCACTGGTACGTTTTTTTGAAATGCCAAAATAACTGAAGGTTCTTCTAATAATTCAGAAAATTTAAAGTGCTTTCCAAATGCTGTTAGTTTCGCTTTTTCTAGCAAAATTCTTAAAACTTTTTCTTGCTCTTCAATAGGTTTAGCATCTCCTCTAATAAAGCCAGTTACATCAATAGCTTTTTTTATAAGTTCTCCAATTACAGACATATCAATTTTTTTTAATTTCAATTTACAATAAACATACCAAGCAAAATTTTAGGCAAAAAAAAGCAGCTCAAGGATATAATGAGCTGCTTAATTATCACAGGTAAATTAATTACTTGGTTTCACCTTAACTCCTTCTTCATCAATTTTCACTTTACCATCGGCACTTTTAATCTTCATTTGCTGCTCGTCTATTTTGGTTTTTTCGTCGCCAGCTTTCATTTTCATATCGTCACCGTCAATTTTAAGTTTTGATGAGTCTGTTTTAATTTTGATTTCATCTCCATCAATCTTAATTTTCATATCATCTAACTTATATTTTCCCTCACCCTCTTTTATTAACATTCTGTTCACTACCATTCCGTTTTGATATAAAGTATCTAATGTGATAGGATCATAATAAAATTCTACTGGTATTTGTGTTTTACTGTTTACTGCAATTCCAGTAGTTGGGTCGGCAATAATTGAAACTTTTTCTCCGGTAACTAAGTTCACGTATTCACCTTCTTTTACAGATGGTTTTTCCACCTCTTCCATTCCATCATTTTCGGTAGATACGTAGGTGCTATCAGTACTATCGTCTTCAATCTTTTTGTCGTTGTTACAAGCCGTAAATATGATAGCTATCGCTGCTAAGCTTAAAAATATTTTTTTCATTATCTTAAAAATTAGTTATCGTATTTTACTTTTTTCTCACCGTCTTCAATCTTAATCTTTTTATCATCAGTTTTGATTTTCATATCATCACCATCAACTTTAATTTTCACATCATCACTTTCCATCATCTCTTCAATTTCTGTCTTAAACTTGCTTTCATCTAATTTGTAAACATCATCAGAAGTTTTAATTAATTTGTTATTTACCACTTCACCAGTTTCACCATATATTGTATCTTGAGTTTCTGTATTCACGTAAAACTCTACAGGGCTTCCGCTAATACTATCAATAGCTTGTCCTGATTCGGATTGTATGATATAGACTTTTTCACCAGTTTGCAAGTTTTTATACTTAGAATCGTTATTTGTACAAGAAACCATAACTAAAGCCGGAGACATTATTAATAATAAACCAGCTACAACATTTAATTTTTTCATAATTTTATAAGGATTGTTTTGTTATAGCTTACAATTAAAAGACCATTTTATAAAAACTGCCTTTAACCTTTAAAAATATCCATTTTCAAATCTTTAGCAATCTATTTCACCGTCCTTAAAACAAGTCATACTAAAAAAACACTTTCTTAAATTCCGTTTTAAAACAATTATGTTTTAAAAATTAAAAAATTATTAAAACTGAAATAACTAAACAAAGCAATGTAAATCAACACCTTATAAAAGAAATAAATAAATATGAGGTATATAACGTTTTTAATTTCTCAAAACCTAATAAAGTGCTAATTTTGTGAGCTTCATTAACACACAATAATGAGCGATCAGATAAAACACGAATGTGGAATAGCATTCATCAGATTATTAAAACCCTTAGAATATTACCAGGAAAAATATGGAACATCACTTTACGGTTTAAATAAGCTGTATTTGTTGATGGAAAAACAGCACAACCGCGGCCAAGATGGTGCTGGTATTGCTACCATAAAATTGGATATTAAACCCGGAAACAGATATATCAGTCGTTACCGCTCCATGGAAAAAAATGCTGTTCAAGATATTTTTTCTTACGTGATGAAAAAATTTGCGGCAGTTGAAAAACAAAATCCAGAATTACTTAATGATGCAAATTGGTTAAAAGAAAATGTAAGTTTTACTGGCGAAGTTTTGTTAGGTCATTTACGTTATGGTACTCATGGCAATAATAGTGTAGAGGCTTGTCATCCATTTTTACGTCAAAACAATTGGAAAAGCCGTAATCTTGTAATTGCTGGTAATTTTAACATGACTAATGTTGATGAACTTTTACAGCAGTTATATGATTTAGGGCAACACCCTAAAGAAAGAGCAGATACAGTTACCGTTTTAGAGAAAATAGGCCACTTTTTAGACGATGAAAATCAATTTTTGTTTGATAAGTTTAAGAGAGAAGGTTATGATAACGCAGAAATTTCGCAATTAATTGGTAACCATTTAAATGTAAACCGGATATTAAAAAAATCTGCAAAAACATGGGACGGTGGTTATACCATTGCAGGTATTTTTGGACATGGCGATGCCTTTGTTTTAAGAGACCCAGCGGGAATTAGACCAGCTTATTATTACCAAGATGATGAAATTTTTGTAGCGACATCTGAAAGACCTGCATTACAAACCGCTTTTAACATTAAAATTGGACAGGTAAAGGAAATAAAGCCTGGTCATGCTATGATTATCAAAAAAGATGGTACGGTAACGGAAGAAATTTTTAGAGAACCAGTAGAGAAAAAAGCATGTTCTTTTGAGAGAATTTACTTTTCGAGAGGAAGTGATGCCGATATTTATAAGGAACGTAAACAGTTAGGGAATTTATTAACTAACAGAATTTTAGAAAGTGTAAATCACGATATTGAAAATACTGTTTTTTCTTACATACCAAATACAGCTGAAGTTGCATTTTATGGTTTAGTGGAAGGTTTACATAGCTACACAGTTAAAACTCAAAGAGACGCTCTAGTAAATAGCCGTAATAATTTAACAGACGAAGAATTAGATCGTATTTTAAAAGTTACTCCAAGGGTAGAAAAATTAGCTATAAAGGATGTAAAAATGCGTACTTTTATTACGCAAGATGCTGAACGTAGTGATATGGTTGCCCATGTTTACGATACTACTTATGGTTTGGTAAGAAGAGATATTGATACTATTGTAGCTTTAGATGATTCTATAGTAAGGGGAACTACCTTAAAACAAAGTATTTTAAGAATATTTGACAGATTAGGGCCAGTTAAAATCATCATTGTATCATCTGCACCACAAATACGTTACCCAGATTGTTACGGAATTGATATGAGCCGGATGGGTGAGTTTGTTGCCTTTGAAGCTGCCATTACATTATTAAAAGAAAGAGGTATGGAGCAGGTAATTGCAGATGTTTACTCAAAATGTAAAGCTCAGGCAAATTTACCTAAAGAAGAAGTAATTAATCATGTAAAAGCTATTTACAGCCCTTTTAGTCCCACAGAAATATCAGCTAAAATTGCAGAAATAATAACCCCTAAAGAAATAGCGGCAAAGGTAGAAGTGATTTATCAAACTTTAGAAGGTTTACACGAGGCTTGTCCTAACCATTTAGGAGATTGGTATTTTTCTGGAAACTATCCTACTCCAGGTGGAAACAAAGTTGTAAATAGAGCATTTATGAATTGGATGGAAGGTAAAAATGCAAGAGCATATTTATAAAATAAATTAATTTTAAACAAAAAATCCCGAATGAATCGGGATTTTTTGTTTGTAGGTATTTTAATAAAAGTCTATTTTGCTACTGTTTCTTCAGTCATTAATTCTCTATTAAATTTCCGGATAATCACTCGTGTTCCTCTATCGTAACTAAAGTAATTAATAATCCAGTTCATTAAAGTAACTGCTTTGTTTCTAAAACCTACCAAAAAAAGTAGGTGTATAAACATCCAAGTTAACCAAGCAAAGAATCCTTGAAATTTCCAATATTTTAAATCTACAACTGCTTTATTTCTGCCTACTGTCGCCATTGAACCTTTATCAAAATAATCAAAATCAAGTGGCTTTTCATTATTCAAGATTCTAATTAAATTATCACCTAATTGTTTCCCTTGTTGTATGGCAACCTGGGCAACACCAGGATGCCCGGTTGGAAACTCCTTAGTTTCCATGTAGGCTAAATCACCAATAGCAAAAATATCATTGTAATTAACAATTTTATTATAGTTGGTTGTTTTAATTCTTCCTCCTCTTACTATCTCAGCTTCATCTAAACCTGGTATTAAAGCACCTTTAACACCCGCACTCCAAATTACACCTTTAGTCGTAATTTTTTCAGTGGTATTATAAGTTATCGTATCGCCATCGTAATGGTTAACCCTAGTTTTTTCCATTACAACAACACCCAAATCTTCTAAAAATTCTTTAGCTTTCGCTGATGCTTGTTCCGAAAATGGCTCTAAAACCCTTTCACTTCCTTCCAATAAGAAAATCTTCATAGTTGCGATATCCAATTCCGGATAATCGCTCACCAAAACATGATTTTTTAGTTCTGCTAAAGCACCAGCTGTCTCCACTCCTGTTGGTCCACCTCCAACAACCACAAAAGTCATCAACGCCTCTTTACGGATAGGGTCTTTCTCTATAAGAGCTTCTTCTAAATTCTGAAGAATTAAAGAACGCATATTTAAAGCTTCGGGAACCGTTTTCATTGGCATAGAAAAATGTTCAATCTCCTTTTGTCCAAAAAAATTAGTCTCAGAACCTGTAGCTAGTACCAAATAATCGTAATCGTAATCACCAATATCAGTAATTACCTTTTTTTCATTTGGCAAAATTTGCAATACATCTGCCACCCTAAAATTAAATCTTTTTTGATGTTTAAAAACTTTTCTCAACGGAAATGCAATAGAATCTGGTTCTAATCCACCAGTAGCAACTTGATACAATAAAGGCTGAAAAGTGTGGTAATTATGCCTGTCTAACATCAAAACATCTACTTCCTTATTCTTTAATTTCTTCGCTAATTGTATTCCTCCAAAACCTCCACCAATAATTAAAACTTTTGGAAATTGAGTATTTTTATTTTTCATTTCTATTTATGCTATTCAATTTCAAACTAAAATTGAGTATATTAAAACAAATCACTATTAATCTTAACAATAATCCCTTCTAATTGTTCGCTAACGCTCAATTGGCATGCCAACCTGCTGTCTATACTTACATTAGGTAAAGTGTCTAACATATTCAACTCGTTATCCTCAGCAGGCTTTAGATTTTCTAGGCCTCGTATAACTTCAATTTGACAAGTGGCACATAATGCCATACCACCGCAAGTTGCTAAAATATCATATTCTGATGCTTTAAGAACCTCCATCAAATTTAAGTTAATGCCTTCAGGCACTTCAATTAGCTTTCCAGCACCGTCTCTGTCTATTACCGTAAAATTAATCATATCTAAAAGCTATTAACACCATAAACGGTGGTGTATTTAAAAGAAAGTTTAGCATCAGGATAAACAAATTTAAAAGCACTTTGAGCCATTAAAGCAGCTTCATGAAAGCCGCTTAAAATTAATTTCAGCTTCCCTTTGTAAGTATTTATATCTCCAATTGCATAAATTCCTTTAATATTTGTAGAATAGTCCTCGGTATTAACCTCTATTGCAGATTTATTAATGCTCAAATCCCAATCAGCTATTGGGCCTAATTTCGGACTTAAACCAAACAGTGGAATTAAATTATCTGCTAACAAAACATGTTCTTGCTTATTTTTATCTATCAAATAAACTTTTTCTAATAACTCAGAACCTTCAATCTTAACCAAATGAGAAGAAAGAATTAAATTTATTTTACCTGCTTCAGCTAAATTAAAAACTTTTTCGGCAGAGTCTGGCGCACCTCTAAACGTATCACCCCTATGCACTAAAGTTACCTCTTTTGCAATGTTGGCAAGGTATATTGTCCAATCTAACGCAGAATCTCCACCGCCGGCAAGTATTACTTTTTTACCTCTGTAAAATTCAGGATCCTTAACCATATAATTAACTCCCTTACCTTCAAAATTTAATAAATTTTCAATATCTGGTTTACGAGGTTCAAAACAACCTAAACCGCCTGCAATAACAACGGTCTTACAATTTATAATTGTTCCATCACTAGTTTTAACATTGAAAGTTTCATCATCGTTTTTAATTAATTGTTCAACACGCTCGCCTAATGAAAATCCGGGGTTAAATGGTTTAATCTGTTCCATTAAATTATCTATTAAAACTTGAGCTTTAATTTCAGGAAAACCAGGTATATCATAAATTGGCTTTTGAGGATAAATTTCTGACAACTGACCACCAACTTGAGGCAATACATCTACCAAGTGGCAACGCATCTTTAATAGTCCTGCTTCAAAAACTGCAAATAATCCTACTGGACCTGCACCAATAATACATAAATCTGTGACTATATTTTTAATCTCACTCATGACAATGATTGATAAATAGTATTTAAAATTCTTGTTAAATCTTTATAATCTTGTTCTGTTAAATTCTCCCATGCCTTTTTTCTAATCTCAGTAACTTTTGGCGCCCATTCTTTTTGTTTTTCCTTACCCAAATCAGTTAAATGAATAATAAAACTTCTTCTATCATCTTCTTTAGATTTTCTTTCTACCAAACCTTTCTTTACTAATAAATCTAATATCCTTGTTAAAGTTGGGTTATCTTTGCCTGTTAATAATGCTAATTGACTTTGATTTTGATCATTGTTCTCCACTAAGTTTTTTAGAATAACCCATTGATCTATGGTGATGTCAAAATTTTCTTCATTAAATCTTTGTTGTGCATACTGCTTTACCTTTTTTGACGTTTTGTCCAAAAGATGCGAATACATACTAAACTCTTCCATTACTGTAATAATAATTAGTACAACAAATATAAGTATAATAAATATTATAGCATAAAAAAACCTCCAACATATAAATGTTGGAGGTTTTTAAAATACTTTCTTTTAAAAATATTATTCAGCTGATTTTTCTTCTTTAGAATCCGCAGCCTCTTCGGTAGCAGGTGTTTCTTCAGCAACTGGAGCTTCTTCAACTACTTCAGCTTTTTCTGCAACGGGTGCATCATCTGCTTTTTTAGTTTTTGAACCTCTTCTACGAGTAGATTTTTTCTCTACTTTAGCTTCTGTATTGTATGTTTCGTTGAAATCAACTAACTCAATCATTGCCATTTCAGCGTTATCACCTAAACGATTACCCAATTTCACAATACGGGTATATCCACCTGGACGATTAGCTACTTTTTCTGCAACTTCTCTGAATAATGTAGTTACAACTTCCTTATTTTGTAAGTAAGCAAATACAGTACGACGAGAATGTGTAGTATCACTTTTTGATTTTGTAATCAAAGGTTCAACATAAATACGTAAGGCTTTAGCTTTGGCAACAGTTGTAGTTATACGCTTGTGCTCAATTAAAGATGAAGCCATGTTAGCCAACATTGATTTTCTGTGTGCTGTTTTACGACCTAAGTGATTGAATTTTTTTCCGTGTCTCATTTTCTATTTATTTGCGCATACCGTCAGCTCAAGCCTAAATTGGCGAACCGGGAATTATGCGGCATTTTCACATTAATAACTAAGTCCCCTTCAGGGGATTTAGGGACTATTCTTCGTCTAATTTAAATTTAGACAAGTTCATACCAAAAGATAAACCTTTTGATTTAACTAATTCTTGAATCTCTGTTAAAGATTTTTTACCGAAATTTCTGAATTTTAACATATCAGCAACATCGTAAGAAACCAATTCAGCTAAAGACCTGATATCAGCTGCTTTTAAGCAATTTAATGCTCTTACAGAAAGATCTAAATCAACTAATTCAGTCTTTAAAATTTTACGCATATGTAAAACTTCTTCATCAACTTCTTTAGTTTCTTCTTTAGCTTGTGATTCTAATACCAAGTTTTCATCAGAGAACAACATAAAGTGCTGTATTAATATTTTAGCAGCTTCTTTTAATGCTTCTTCTGGATGAATTGAACCATCAGTAGTAATGTCTAAAACCAATTTTTCGTAATCAGTTTTTTGTTCTACCCTAAAGTTTTCAATAGTATATTTAACATTTTTAATTGGCGTGTAGATAGAATCTATGGCAATTACACCAACTGGTGCATCAGCATTTTTATTTTCTTCTGCAGCAACATATCCTCTACCTTTATTAATAGTTAATTCTATTTCTAAAGTAACAGAATCTTCCATATTACAAATAACAAAATCAGGGTTTAAAACCTCAAAATTGTTAGAGAATTTAGTGATGTCACCAGCTTTAAAAGACTCTTGACCGTTTATAATCACAAATATCTTCTCGGTATCGCCAGAATCACCTGTTTTCTTAAAACGTACTTGTTTTAAGTTCAAGATAATGTCTACCACATCTTCTGCTACACCTTTAATGGTAGAGAATTCATGAGAAACACCTGAAAAACGAACTGAAGTAATTGCGTAACCTTCTAAAGAAGAAAGCAGAATTCTTCTAAGTGAATTACCTATTGTAACACCAAATCCAGGTTCCAACGGACGAAATTCAAACGTACCATCGAAATCTGTTGATTTCTGCATAATCACTTTATCGGGTCTCTGAAATGCTAAAATTGTCATTTATTTGCCTTATGTTAATCGTTAATTTTTAGATAAAATAAATAATTGCTGGCCATTTATTTCAAACAACCAGCAATTATAAATTATCATTATTTAGAGTACAATTCGACGATTAAGTTTTCCTTGATATTCTCAGGAATACTATCACGTTCAGGATATTGTAAAAATTTACCAGATAGTTCTTTTGCGTCCCACTCTAACCAATTGTATTTATTAATCATACGGCCAGCAACACAATTTGTAATGGTTTCTAAAGTTTTAGATTTCTCTCTAACCTGTACAACATCTCCAGCTCTTAAAGTATAAGAAGGAATGTTAACTACTGAACCATTAACGGTAATGTGTCTGTGAGATACCAATTGACGAGCCCCAGATCTTGTTGGTGCAATACCTAAACGGTAAACTGCATTGTCTAATCTTGCTTCTAACAATTGTAATAAGTTTGTTCCCGTGATACCTTCTTTAGCAGAAGCTTTTTTGAACAAGTTTGAGAATTGTTTCTCTAATACACCATAAGTGTATTTTACTTTTTGCTTCTCTTGTAACTGAGTTGCATACTCCGACTGCTTTCCTCTTCTTTTAGAAGCGCCATGCTGTCCGGGAGGGTAATTTTTTCTATCTAATGCCTTATCAGGACCGAAAATTGGTTCTCTGAATTTACGGGCTATCTTTGATTTTGGACCTGTATATCTTGCCATTTTTTTTGTTTTAAAGTATCATCCCAACAGTATTGGAAGAATCTTATCTTTAAAAATAATTAATTAAACTCTTCTTCTTTTTGGTGGACGACATCCGTTGTGCGGAAGTGGAGTAATATCCTTAATAGTTGTTACTTCCAATCCTGAATTTTGTAAAGTACGGATTGCTGATTCACGACCAGAACCTGGACCTTTAACAAAAACCTCAACTTTACGTAAACCCAAATCATGAGCAACTTTACCGCAATCTATTGCAGCCTGTGAAGCAGCATACGGTGTGTTCTTTTTAGAACCTTTAAATCCTTGCTTACCAGCTGAAGACCAAGAGATTGTTTGACCTTGGTTGTTGGTAAGAGTGATAATGATGTTATTAAATGTAGCGTTGATGTGTGCTTGACCTACGGCCTCCACTACAACAATACGCTTTTTAGTAACTTTTTTTGACTTAGCCATTTTTTACTATCAATTATTATTTAGTAGCCTTTTTCTTGTTCGCAACAGTTTTTCTCTTTCCTTTACGGGTACGAGAATTGTTTTTGGTTCTCTGTCCACGTAGTGGTAAACCCTTCCTGTGACGTAGTCCTCTGTAACATCCAATATCCATTAAACGTTTAATGTTTAACTGAACCTCAGAGCGAAGTTGTCCTTCTACTTTGATAGATTCATTGATAATGTTACGGATCGCTGTTAATTCTTCATCGGTCCATTCTTGAACTTTTTTATCTACGCTGATGTTAGCTTGCTCCAATATAGATTGTGCAGTGCTTCTTCCAATTCCGAAGATATAAGTAAGGCCGATCTCTCCTCTTTTGTTTTTTGGTAAATCAATACCTGCTATCCTTGCCATTTTTTTCTGTTGATAGTTTAATAATTAACCTTGACGCTGTTTGTACTTAGGGTTCTTTTTGTTGATAACATAAAGTTTACCTTTTCTGCGAATAATTTTGCAATCAGCGCTGCGTTTTTTAATGGATGCTCTAACTTTCATTTTATTTATACCTATAAGTTATTCTACCTTTTGTAAGATCATAAGGAGACATCTCCAATTTAACACGGTCTCCAGGTAAAATTTTAATGTAATGCATTCTCATTTTACCCGAAATGTGTGCGATAATCTCATGACCATTCTCCAGTTCAACACGAAACATTGCATTAGACAACGCTTCTTTTATTATTCCGTCTTGCTCTATAGAGGATTGTTTAGCCATATTTCTTTGATTTTTACTTAATTAGCACCGCCCAAAGCGGGACGCAAAATTAAGTAAAAAAATTTAAATTCCTATTTTTTATTTAAAACTTCTTCAATGTATTCAAAAGTTGACAAAATATCGGCTTTACCCTTCTTAATTGCCACTGTGTGTTCAAAATGTGCTGATGGCTTTTTGTCAATTGTAGATACCGTCCAACCATCTTCCCAAAACTTTACTCCAGCTTTTCCAGCATTAATCATAGGCTCAATGGCAATCACCATTCCTTCCTCTAACTTAATACCTGATCCTCTTTTACCGTAATTTGGAACTTCTGGTTTCTCATGTAATCTTTTACCAACACCATGTCCAACCAATTCTTTAACAACACCGTAACCATGCTTTTCTGCATGTTGTTGACACGCAAAACCTATGTCGCCAATTCTATTACCTACTACTGCTTTTTCTATTGCTAATGTTAAGCATTCTTTAGTAACTTCTAATAATCTCTTGCTTTCCTCTGCTACCTCACCAATGGTAAATGTATAAGCAGAATCACCAAAATATTTATCTTTAATTACACCACAATCTACAGAAACAATATCTCCACTTCTTAATTCATAATTACCAGGAAAGCCATGTACTACTTGGTCATTTAAAGAAATGCACAAAGTATAGGGAAACCCGTTATAATTTAAAAAAGCTGGTGTTGCATTATTATCTCTAATAAATTCTTCAGCAATCTTATTTATGTGCTTGGTTGCAACTCCTTCTCCAATAACTTTAGCTATTTCTGCATGAGTTTTAGAAACTAATAATGAACTTATTCTTATCAGTTCAATTTCCTCGTCAGATTTAAAAATTATTTTAGACATTTTCAACTAGATCACCGCTTCGGAACCGACACCCGCTACAGGAGTACGTCCTTTAATTCTACCAGTTTTCATTAATCCATCGTAATGACGCATTAATAAATGACTCTCTACTTGTTGTAAAGTATCTAAAACAACGGCTACTAAAATTAACAATGAAGTGCCACCAAAAAAGTGTGCAAACTGAGAGTTAACTCCTGCAATGATTGCAAAAGAAGGTAAGATTGCTATTATTGCTAAAAATACAGAACCTGGGAATGTTATTTTTGAAATTATCCCGTCTATAAAATCGGCTGTTGTTTTACCTGGTTTTATACCGGGAACAAAACCACCATTCTTTTTCATATCATCAGCCATTTGATTAGGATTAATCGTTATAGCTGTATAGAAAAAAGTAAACAGAATAATTAAAATAGCAAACGTTAAATTATACTGCCATGAAGTGTAATCGCTAAAAGAAGCTAGAGTTGCTGATTGTGCATTTGGGAAAAACTGACCAATTGTTGAAGGTATAAACATAATTGCTTGCGCAAAAATAATAGGCATAACCCCTGCAGCATTAAGCTTTAAAGGAATATACTGTCTAACTCCGCCGTACTGTTTGTTACCAACTATTTTCTTAGCATACTGCACTGGCACTTTACGTGTTCCTTGTATTACTAAAACGGTAAATACAACTACAGCAAATAATGCTACAAACTCAATAAAGAAAGCAATTAAACCACCTTGTCCGTTCTGACGACTGATAAACTCTGCACCAATACCGTAAGGCAATTGAGCAATAATACCAACCATTATTAATATAGATATACCATTTCCAATACCTTTGTCGGTGATTTTTTCTCCCATCCACATTACAAACATGGTTCCGGCAGTTAAAATTATCATTGAAGATATTGTAAATAAAGGCTCTGATATTAATCTAGCATCTGGAGCAATTTGTGATTTAACATATCCAATTGCTTGTAAAGCTGTAATACCAATAGTTAGGTAACGAGTAATTTGGGTGATTTTCTTCCTTCCACTCTCTCCTTCCTTCTGCATCTTTTGAAAGTAAGGAACTGCAATACCTAAAAGCTGAACAACAATAGACGCAGAGATATATGGCATTACTCCTAAGGCAAAAATTGATGCTCTAGAGAATGAACCTCCTGCAAACATATTTAATAACCCTAACAAGCCTTCTTTGGCGTCTTGGTTATCTAAAGAACTTGGATCTACACCAGGTAATACGATAAATGAACCAATTCTATATACTAAAAGAATTAAGAGCGTGTATAAAATACGCACTCTTAATTCCTCAATTTTCCAAATATTGGATAATGTTGTGAACAGCTTCTTCATTAACTAAAATTATATTTTTTCTACAGTACCACCTAAAGCTTCAATAGCTTTTTGAGCTGCAGCTGTAAATGCATGTGCTTTAACTTCTAATTTAACTTTGATTTCGCCTCTTCCCATGATTTTTACTAAATCATTTTTAGAGATTAAACCATGTTCTTTCATAATATCGAAAGTAACAACTTTTAAATCAAATTTTTCAGCTATTTTTTGTAAAATATCAAGATTGATACCTACATATTCTACTCTGTTTGGATTTTTAAATCCAACTTTAGGCACACGACGTTGCAAAGGCATTTGACCACCTTCGAAACCTACTTTTGACTTGTAACCAGAACGAGATCCAGCACCTTTATGTCCACGTGTTGATGTTCCTCCACGTCCAGAACCGGTACCTCTACCAATTCTTTTTCTGTTTTTTGTTGAACCTTCTGCAGGTTTTAAATTACTTAAATTCATGGTAATTATACTTTTTCTATGGCTACCAAATGATTTACTTTCTTCACCATTCCAATAATTGCCGGATTAGCTTCTACTTCTACGCTGCTGCTGATTTTAGTTAAACCTAAAGCCTGCATCGTTCTTTTTTGGCGTTCACTTCTATCAATAACGCTCTTAATCTGGGTGATTTTTATCTTAGCCATCTTCTTAACCGTTAAAAACTTTATTTAATGAAACACCTCTTTGATGAGCTACTGTATGCGCATCTCTTAATTGAGATAATGCAGAGATAGTAGCTTTAACCACGTTGTGTGGGTTAGAAGAACCTTTAGACTTTGCTAATACGTTATGTACACCAGCAGATTCTAACACAGCTCTCATCGCACCACCAGCAATTACACCAGTACCATTTGCAGCAGGTTTTAAGAAAACAAAACCTCCAGAAAATTTACCAATTTGCTCATGTGGTATAGTGTTATTAATAATTGGCACTTTCACCAAATTCTTTTTCGCATCATCAATTCCCTTAGCAATTGCTTCGGTAACCTCTTTTGCTTTACCTAAACCGTAACCTACTACTCCATTCTCATCACCCACCACTACGATAGCTGAAAAACTGAAAGTACGACCACCTTTAGTAACCTTAGCAACACGTTGGATGCTAACCAAACGATCTTTTAATTCAATCTCGTTTGCTTTTACTCTTTTTATATTTATAGTTGACATCTGTACTTCTAAAATTAAAAGATTAAACCACCCTCACGAGCACCTTCAGCCAAAGACTTAATTCGGCCATGGTACAAGTAACCATTTCTATCAAAAACTACTTCTGTTATCCCAGCTGCAATTGCTTTCTCAGCAACTTTTTTTCCTACTTCCTTAGACTGGTCTATTTTTGGACCTTTTGAACTGAAATCTTTCTCTGAAGATGAAGCAGCAACTAATGTTTTGCCAGCAATATCATCAATGATTTGAGCATATATTCCTTTGTTACTTCTGAAAACAGATAAACGTGGACGCTCTGTAGAACCAGAAATTCTTTTTCTGATACCTTTTTTTATTCTATCCCTGCGGGACAATTTAATTCTTCCTGCCATGACAATTATTTTTTAGATGCTGACTTACCTGCTTTTCTTCTCAATTGCTCTCCAACAAACTTAATACCTTTACCTTTGTATGGCTCTGGGGCTCTTAATGAACGAATCTTTGCAGCAACTTGACCTAACAACTGCTTATCAATAGATTCTAAAATAATTGTTGGATTTTTTCCCTTTTCTGCTGTTGTAGCAACTGTAATTTCTGGAGGAAGAGCAAAAACAATATGGTGAGAATAACCTAACACTAAATCTAAGGTATTACCTTGATTTGTTGCTCTGTAACCTACACCTACTAATTCTTGCTGTAATTTATATCCTTCTGTTACACCAACAACCATGTTGTTAATTAAAGCTCTGTACAAACCATGTAATGCTTTGTGACGCTTTTGCTCAGATGGACGTGTAACCAAAATATTTCCGTCTTCTTGAGATACAGTAATATCTGCATCTACTTGTTGACTTAATTCTCCTTTTGGTCCTTTAACTGTTACTAAATTATCTTTAGAAACGTTTAATGTTACTCCACTTGGGATTGTAATTGGGGCTTTACCTACTCTTGACATATCTCTCTCCTCCTAATTAGTAAACGTAACATAAAACCTCACCACCTACATTCAGCTGTTTAGCTTCTTTATCGGTCATTACACCTTTAGAAGTTGACATGATGGCGATTCCTAAACCATTTAATACTCTGGGCATATTGCCCATACCTGCATATTTCCTCAAACCTGGTTTACTCGCTCTCGCAATACTGCGGATAGCTGGAATTTTAGTGATTGGATGATATTTTAAAGCTACTTTAATAGTACCTTGAACATCATTGTCTTCAAACTTGTAATTCGTAATGAAACCTTTGTCAAAAAGTACTTTTGTAATTTCCTTTTTGAGGTTTGATGCAGGAATTTCAACAACCCTGTGGTTGGCCTTGATGGCATTCCTTACTCTTGTAAGATAATCTGCTATTGGATCTGTATACATTTTATTGTTATATAAATAAAAAGAATTTTTCGGACCGCAAAGGTACAAAAAATTCTTATTAATTCACTATTGATAATTACCAGCTGGCTTTTCTGATGCCTGGAATTTTTCCTGCTAGAGCCATTTCACGGAAAGTAACACGTGAAATACCAAACTGACGCATATAACCTCTTGGACGACCAGTTAATTTACATCTGTTGTGTAAACGTACTGGAGAAGAGTTTTTTGGTAGTTTATCTAAACCTTCGAAATCGCCAGCAGCTTTTAATGCTTCTCTTTTCTCAGCGTATTTCTCTACCATTTTTTGACGCTTTAGTTCGCGAGCTTTTATTCCTTCTTTAGCCATTGTTAACTATATTATGATTTTTAAATGGTAATCCGAATTGTTTCAACAATTCTAATGCTTCTAAATCTGTACTTGCACTAGTTACAAAAGTAATATCCATACCTTGTATCTTATTGATTTTATCAATGTTGATCTCAGGGAAGATAATTTGTTCTGATACTCCTAATGTGTAGTTACCGTTTCCGTCAAAACCTTTATCATTAATTCCTTTGAAATCACGGATACGTGGTAAAGCTACAGAAATTAAACGATCTAAAAATTCAAACATTTGATTATCGCGTAAAGTAACACGTACACCAACTGGCATACCTTTACGTAATTTAAAGTTTGAAATATCTTTTTTAGATTTAGCTGAAACTGCTTGTTGACCAGTAATTGTAGTTAATTCTAAAATTGCAGATTCTACAACTTTCTTATCAGTTACACCTGCTCCAACACCTTGGTTGATAGCAATTTTTTGTAACTTAGGTACTTGCATAACACTTTTGTATTGGAATTTATCCTTTAAAGCGCTAACAATTTCCTCTTTGTATTTATTTTTTAATCTTGGTGCGTAAGCCATTACTTAATTTCCTCCCCAGATTTTTTAGCTATTCTAATTACTTTCCCATCTTCATTTCTCTTTCTAGTAATTCTTGTTGCATTTCCTGATTTAGGATCTACTAACATGATATTAGAAATATGAATTGGGGCTTCCATTTTGTTGATACCACCGTTAGGATTAGCAGCATTTGGTTTAGTATGTTTAGAAACCATATTGGCTCCTTCTACTAAAATACGGCTTGTTTTAGTAATTACTTCTAAAACTTTACCTTGCTGTCCTTTTGAATCGCCTGCTATCACTTTTACTAAATCACCTTTACGGATGTTTAGTTTTACGTTTTTCTTTTCCATATTACAAAACCTCCGGTGCTAATGATACAATTTTCATGAATTGTTTTTCACGCAACTCTCTTGCAACAGGACCGAAAATACGGGTTCCTCTTGGCTCATCTTGTGCGTTTAACAAAACAGCTGCATTATCGTCAAAACGGATATAAGAACCGTCTTTTCTTCTAATTTCTTTTTTAGTTCTTACAACTACGGCTTTAGATACTGTTCCTTTTTTAATGTTTCCAGATGGAATAGCACTTTTTACAGTTACTACCACTTTGTCTCCTATAGAAGCATATCTTTTACCGGTACCGCCCAATACTCTAATAACTAAAACTGATTTAGCTCCTGAGTTGTCGGCTACGTTTAATCGTGATTCCTGTTGTACCATCTTATTTAGCTCTTTCTACAATTTCAACTAATCTCCAGTTCTTGTTCTTACTCAGCGGACGTGTCTCCATGATCAGGACGGTATCACCGATACCGCAATCATTCTTCTCGTCATGAGCCATAAATTTGGTAGTCGTTTTTACGAACTTACCATAAATTGGGTGTTTCACTTTACGCTCAACTGCAACTACAATAGACTTGTCCATTTTGTTGCTCATCACCAACCCAGTTCTTGTTTTTCTTAATTTTCTTTCCATTTCGACTTTAAAAATTATGAATTACTTTCAGAAACTGCCTTAGCCTTGCGCTGAGTTAATTCGGTATTGAAACGAGCGAGGTCTTTTCTCGCCTTATTAATTCTTGTAGGATTTTCTATAGCAGAAACTGCATGAGCAAACTTTAATTTAGTTAAAGTTGCTTTCTCCTCTTGAATCCTGGTAACGATTTCTTCGTTTGACAGGTCTTTGATTTCTGAGTATTTCATTTTATTGTTAGTTAATAGTTAAAGTTGTCTTTGTTAGGTAACGGCCAACAAAAAAAACTAAAAACCGATTTTTATGCTTCTACGTAATCTCTACGTACTACAAATTTTGTTTGAACTGGTAATTTTTGAGCTGCTAAACGCATTGCTTCTTTAGCTACTTCATATGGTACTCCTTCAGCTTCGAAAAGGATTCTTCCTGGTCTTACAACGGCAACCCAATATTCTGGAGCTCCCTTACCCTTACCCATACGAACCTCTGCAGGTTTTTTGGTTACTGGTTTGTCAGGAAATATACGAATCCACACTTGACCCTCACGTTTCATAAAACGTGTTACGGCAATACGAGCAGCTTCTATCTGACGGCTGGTGATCCAGCATTCTTCTAATGATTTAATTCCGAATGAACCGAAAGATAACTCAGCACCACGAGAGGCTAAACCTTTCATTCTGCCCTTTTGCATCTTTCTGAACTTCGTTCTTTTTGGCTGTAACATTACTTTGTCTTTTTTCGTTAAAACGATTTTTCTTAATAATTATCTCTTTCCTCTTCCAGCACCGGCACCTGCACCAGCTCCACCACCACGGTTATTACCACCGCCACGGTTTCCTGGTTTTCTGTCTGCACCACCACGGTTATCGCGTGAGCCGAAACCACCACCTTCTGGTTTACCACCTTTACCAGTGTTTGCACCTATGTTAGGAGAAAGATCTCTCTTACCATAAACTTCGCCTTTACAAATCCAAACCTTAATACCTATTTTACCATAAGTAGTTAAAGCTTCACCTAAAGCATAGTCTATATCAGCTCTCAAAGTATGTAATGGAGTTCTTCCATCTTTATATTGTTCGCTACGAGCCATCTCTGCTCCACCTAATCTACCAGAACACATGATTTTAATTCCTTCTGCTCCCATTCTCATGGTTGCAGCAATAGAAGTTTTCATTGCTCTTCTGAAAGAAATTCTAGCCTCTAATTGTTTTGCAACACCGTCTGCAACTAATTGTGCATCAAGCTCTGGGCGTTTAATTTCAAAAATGTTGATTTGAACATCTTTCTTAGTTAATTTCTTTAACTCTTCTTTGATTTTATCAACTTCTGAACCACCTTTACCGATTACAATACCTGGACGAGCTGTGTGTATAGTTACAGTGATACGTTTTAAAGTTCTTTCGATAACAACTTTAGAAACACCACCTTTTGCTATACGAGCAGATAAGTATTTACGAATTTTTTCGTCCTCAACTAATTTGTCAGCATATTTATTACCACCGTACCAGTTAGAATCCCAACCACGTACGATACCTAATCTAAGACCTATTGGATTTGCTTTTTGTCCCATTTCTTATTAATTAGTTTGAGGTTCAACGTTCTTACTATCTACTACCAAAGTTACATGGTTAGAACGCTTACGTATTCTATATCCACGACCCTGAGGAGCTGGTCTTAAACGCTTTAATTGACGTCCGCCATCAACCATAATTGTTTTCACAAACAGTTGAGCTTCTTCTGGGCGTTGACCCTCATTTTTAGATTCCCAATTTTTGATAGCTGATAATAATAGTTTCTCAACTCTTATTGCTGCTTCTTTATTGGTATATTTTAATATGTAAAGTGCCTTTTCAACACGTTCACCTCTGATCAAGTCTACTACCAGTCTCATTTTACGAGGTGAAGTTGGGCAATTATTTAATTTTGCTACTGCTTCCATTGCTTATTATTTTCTTTTTTCAGCGTGACCTCTAAATGTTCTGGTTGGAGCAAACTCTCCCAATTTGTGACCAACCATGTTCTCAGTTACATAAACGGGAATAAATTTATTTCCGTTGTGTACTGCGAATGTGTGACCTACGAAATCCGGAGATATCATTGATCTTCTTGACCATGTTTTAATTACGGTCTTTTTACCTGCGTCATTCATTGTAGAAACTTTTCTCTCTACATTATGATCTATATAAGGTCCTTTTTTAATCGAACGAGCCATTATTTCTTCCTCCTATCTATGATGAAACGATTTGAGTATTTCTTTTTGTCACGGGTTTTAAATCCTTTAGATAATAAACCTTTTCTTGAGCGTGGGTGACCACCTGATGATCTTCCTTCACCACCACCCATTGGGTGATCGACAGGGTTCATGGCAACACCTCTTACTCTTGGACGACGGCCTAACCAGCGTTTTCTACCAGCTTTACCTAAAACCTCGTTAGCATGTTCTGAGTTAGATACTGTACCAATGGTAGCAGTACATGTAACCAAAATCATACGAGTTTCACCAGAAGGCATTTTAACAGTTGCATATCTACCGTCTCTTGCCGCTAATTGAGCATAAGAACCAGCGCTTCTTGCAATCTGACCACCTTTACCAGGAGTTAACTCTATGTTATGCACAAGAGAACCTAATGGAATGTTAGCCAACTTAATGTTGTTACCTAGATCAGGCGCTACAGCATCTCCAGCAATTACAGTAGTACCTACTTGTAATCCTTCAGGAGCAATGATGTATCTTTTTTCACCATCTACGTAATGTAACAGCGCAATACGGGCAGTACGATTTGGATCGTATTCTATTGTTGCTACTGTTGCAGGGATATCTTTTTTATCGCGTTTAAAATCTATTAATCGGTACAATTGCTTGTGTCCCCCACCGATATAACGCATAGTCATTTTACCAGAATTATTACGACCACCAGATTTGCTTTGTTTTACAACAAGCGTCTTTTCAGGAGTACGAGTAGTGATTTCTGTGAAATCATTACCAACTCTGAAACGAGTTCCAGGGGTAACTGGTTTAAATTTTCTTAAGCCCATAATTTAATTAAATATTGCTATAAAAGTCAATAATTTCACCTTCTTTTAAAGTAATAACTGCTTTTTTAATTTTAGCAGCTCTACCTGATACCATGCCAGCCTTAGTTGAACGGGTTTTTAATTTACCAACTACAACCATTGTATTTACTGACTCTACATTTACACCATACATGGCTTCAATGGCAGATGTAATCTGCAACTTGTTAGCTCTGTGATCACACTGAAAAGTATAACGGTTCAATTTTTCAGTTAGTGAATTAGCTTTTTCTGTTAATACAGGTCTTTTTAAAATGTCCATATTACTTGGCTAATGCCTCCTCCAATTTTTTTACCGAACCGGTAGTGAATACTAATTTTCCTGCGTTCAATACATCGTATGTATTTAACTGATCAGCAGTGATAACTTTAGTTTTTTGTAAGTTTCTACTTGCTAAGTAAACATTATCATTTGCAGCTGAAAGAACAATTAATGTTTTTTCTTCTGATAAATTTAATGCACTTATTAAGCTTACAAAATTCTTAGTTTTTGGGGTATCGAAGTTAAAATCTTCTAATACAACAACGCTATTATCTTTTGCTTTATAAGCTAAAGCTGATTTACGAGCTAATTCTTTAAGTTTTTTATTCAACTTAAAGCTATAATCACGAGGTTGAGGACCAAATACTCTACCACCACCATTAAATAATGGAGATTTAATACTACCAGCTCTTGCGCCACCTGTTCCTTTTTGTTTGTACAACTTACGAGTTGAACCTGCAATTTCATTACGTTGTTTAGACTTGTGAGTCCCTTGACGTTGATTTGCTAAATACTGCTTTACATCTAAGTAAATTGCGTGATCATTAGGCTCAATACCGAAGATAGCCTCAGAAAGCTGCACCTTGGCACCTGTTTCTTTACCTGAGACGTTTAATACTTTAACTTCCATCTTACTTCTCGATTAATACGTACGAACCTTTAGCTCCTGGAATTGATCCGCTTACTACTAATAAATTTTGCTCTGCAAATACTTTAACGATTTGAAGATTCTGGATTTTCACTCTATCACCACCAGTTCTTCCAGCCATTCTCATTCCCTTAAATACTCTTGAAGGGTATGATGACGCACCTAACGAACCTGGAGCTCTTAAACGGTTATGCTGACCGTGAGTTTGCATACCCACACCGCTAAATCCGTGGCGTTTCACAACACCTTGAAATCCTTTACCTTTAGAAGTACCCACTACATCAACGTAGTCTCCTTCTAAAAAAAGATTGACATCAACAACCTCACCTAAAGTTTTCTCTTCTGTAAAGTACTTAAACTCAACAAGCTTACGCTTTGGAGTTGTGTTAGCCTTTGCAAAATGACCTTTTAGGGGAGCAGAAGTGTTCTTCTCTTTTTTCTCATCGTAAGCTAACTGCACCGCAGCATAGCCATCAACTTCGATGGTTCTCACTTGTGTTACAACACAAGGGCCAGCTTCTATAACAGTACATGGTATGTTTCTACCGTCTGCGTCGAATATGCTGGTCATTCCTACTTTTTTTCCAATTATTCCTGACATTTCTTTATTTTAATTAACACCCATCGAAGCAGTAGGGCTTCGTTCAAGGTGGGACATAGTATCCGCCTATTGGCGGACGGCAAAGATATGAAAGTCTTATTAATAATCAAATAGTTATGAAGAAAATTTTTAATAATTTATTAACACCAAATAGCAATGCTAAAATTGATTATAAATCGCACTCTTATTAGCTCTAAAAAGGAATAGAACCGTAAAGAGAATTTTTTCATTAGCCAACGTTTAAAATTTTCAATAATGGTTTATGAAAATTAAAGCGTAAAATAGTTGAGTATGCTTGGAAATAAACCTAATAATAGCGTTAATACAGCTAACAAAATGATATAAATCCTTAAATTTTTTCTTCCATAAATAATCGGGATATTTAGGTCAGATTTTTTAAGGAATAAGTTTAATGGTATTTTTAAATAATAGAATAAAGAGATTACAGTGGTAAAAGCTGCAACAATTAATAAAACTGTTATATAAGGCTGTGATAAACCAACTGATAATAGGATTGAGAAAACCACGAACTTAGCAATAAAACCAGCTGTTGGTGGCAAACCAATTAACGAGACTAATAATAAAACTAAAGCTACTGCTAGAGTAGGGATGTTTTTTCCTAAACCTTTTAATTCAGCTATTTTTGTAAAGCCGTAGCTATTTTCTATACTCGCCAAAGACATAAATGTGCCAATATTAGCAATGCTGTAAATGGCTAGGTAGCACAATAATGATTTTAAAATAATAGCTTGTGGTAATACAAAAAGCATTAGTATAAAACCTGTATGACCAATTGCAGAATAAGCCATCATTCTTTTAGCATCATTCTGAAAAACAGCAATTACATTTCCTAAAATCATAGAAGTTGCGGCAACGGCTAAAATGAATTGATTGAAAACATCTCCGTTTTGAAAACTTGGGATGAGGTAATATAAAAAACCGAATACTGCTATTTTTGGTGCTGTGGCTAAAAAAGAAACCACGGATGTTGGTGCAGCTTCGTAAGCATCGGGTGTCCAGAAGTGAAATGGCACTGCAGAAAGTTTAAAACTGATGCCTGCTAAAACCATAATTACTGCTAAATAAGCTGGAATATTTGCTGTTTGACTTAAACCCTCCAACATCACTTCGTTATAAAGATTTATTGTACCTGTAAAGCCATAAATTAAACTAATTCCGTAAAGCATAATGGCTGATGAAACAGTACCAAACAAAACGTATTTCATGCTTGCCTCTGCTTCTTTTTTCTGATAAGCATTGTATGCCACCATTAAGTAAGAAACCAAAGAAATCATTTCTACCGAAAGATACAGCATTAATAAATTTGCAGAGGATATCAACAAAAACAATCCAAGTGTACCAGCTAAGAAAATAGATATAAAATCGTTTATTCCCTTTGGGTGATTTTGTAACCGATCATCTTGGTAAAAGAATAATAGCGAAAATAAAGACGCGGCAACAACAAGTATTTTAAATTGAAGCGCTGACTTTGAGAAAACAAACATCCCGTTAAAGAGAAATTTGTTTGATTCAAAAGCATAAAGTTCATTTAACAAAACAGCTCCACTTATGATTAAGGTTAAAGCAGCCAAACCAGCTATGATATTCTTTGAGTTTTTGGAAAATAAATCTGTAACAATAACTAAAAGAAATCCGATAACAATTATCCACTCACTTTTTAAGTAAGGCAATGATTGCAGAATATCACTGGTTGTTTGGCTAATGCTTGGAATATTTTGCATTATTTAAACATCATCAAAAATTGGTTCACAGAACTACTCATCACATCAAAAGCAAGAGAAGGCATCACTCCTAATATTAAAGTCATACCAGCTAAGGGTACTAATGCTAAAACCTCTCTTGCATTAATATCTGTTAATTGCGCTTTCCATTCTTCCTTTTTCAACCTCAAAGTACCAAAGAACATTCTTTGTAAAGTCCATAACAAATATCCTGCGCCAAGCAAAATACCCACAGCACCAACAATTGCCATCCAACGTGGTAAAAACCCGTTTAAACTTTCTGAAGAAAAAGCACCAATTAACGTAAATACTTCTGCAATAAATGCCGAGAATCCGGGTAAACCTAAAGAAGCGAAAAAAGCAATCATCACAAAGCTAGTGAAAACGGGCATCTGATTAGCTAAACCTCTAAAATTGTAAATATCTCTGTCATGCACTCTATTATATATTACACCAACTATAAAGAATAGCATCACAGAAAGAAAGCCATGAGAAATCATCTGCATCATAGCTCCGTTTAATCCTTCGGATGTTAAAGATGCAACACCCAATAAAACAAAACCCATGTGCGATACTGAAGAGTAAGCGATCAACCTTTTCAAATCGGTTTGAGCCAAGGCATTCATTGCGCCGTAAATAATAGATATGACACCTAATAAACCAACCCAAAAAGACATGGAAACTGCTACATCAGGAAAAATACCGTAAGCAATACGTATGATTCCGTAACCACCAACTTTCAATAAAATTCCTGCAAGGATAATGGATATAGGTGTTGGTGCTTCTACGTGGGCATCGGGCAACCACGTGTGAAACGGAAAAACCGGGACTTTAATAGCGAAAGCGATGAATACAACTATAAATGCCACTGCCCTTGCCGAAAAGCCAAAAATTTGAATATTTGCTAATGCAGAGAATATAGAACCTGCTGAATAATTTGCTGGGTTCATGGCGTAAACCATATTAAAAGTATGGTTACCTGTAGTTGGGTCTGTTACTGAAAGGTATAAACCAGCAATCACCAACAACATAAAAATTGACCCAAACAAAGTATAAAGAAAAAACTTAATGGCTGCGTATTCTCTTCTCACTCCACCCCACATTCCTATCAAGAAATATAATGGCAAAAGCATCAGCTCATAAAAAATGTAAAATAAGAATAAATCTAAAGCGCAAAAAACACCTTTAATAGCTGTATTTAACAATAGAAATAGCGCAAAATATCCCTTCAAATTTGTTTTTATTTCCCATGATGATAGTGAAGCAATCAACATGACTAATGCCGAAAGCCAGACCAAACCGATAGAAAATCCATCGACACCTAATAAATAATCAATTTGCAATGTACCCAATGTGCCTAAATCTAATCTGATCCAATCTAATTTTTCGAGCCATTGATATTGTGATAGCTCATTAACTCCGGCATAAGCTGCTGTTGTTTTAAATTGAAAATAGAGCCAGGTTGCTAGTCCCAACTGCACTAAGGAAACACCCAGATTGATGTATTTGAATGTGCCACTCATTTTTTTCGGTAGTATTAAAATAATAACACCAAAAACTAAAGGCAAAAATATAAGGACTGATAATAAACCCATCAGATAATAATTTTATAAACCATAAAACTTAAAAACATCAGCAACATCCAAATAAAATAATGTTGCAATTTACCACTATGCATGGCTCTTAACCAAATTCCAATTCTGCTTACTAAATCCGCAGTTCCGTTTACTAATCCATCAACTATGTTTCTATCAACCCAATCCGTAATTTTTGAAAGAACTAAAACAATATTGGTCATTAAATGAAGTGCGCCGTCAATAATATTTTTATCAAACCAAAACAAAGCTTTTGCTTTATACAATACAATTTGCATCAACAAATCATCGTACAAAGTATTAAAATACCATTGATTGTAGGAGAATTTATAATACCAGGTATTTTGATGAGTAAAAACTATTTTTTGTTTGACATAAATAAAATATGCTGCAATAATTAGTATAACACTCAATACATTAATATATATAGGAATCAAAACATTAATTAGGCCATGAGAATGATGTGCAGTTGTATTGAAAGCATTGTATAGCCAAGAGCTTTCTAAACTAAAAGGGTTTAATGCAAAAAAGAAAGCGAAACAGAAGATTGCCAATATTAGAACTGGAATTTTCATCCAATTATTAGGATCGTAGATTTTTAAATCTTCTGCTTTGATAGCTAAAATTTTTAATAAATTAATTTCCCCAAAGAATGTTTTAAACACCACTCTAAAAATATAAAAAACGGTTAACCATGATGTAATTGAAATAACAACTGGAAATAACAAATAAATTCCACCACGGTGAGATGCCCAGTCGAAAACGCTCAGCAATATGGCATCTTTAGATAAATAACCCGATGTAAAGGGTAAACCTGATAATGCAATTGCTGCTGCTAAAAAAACGATTGCCGTGAGTGGCATTAATTTAAACAAGCCTCCCATGCTACTCATATCCTGCTCGTCAAAATTGGCTTGGTATTTTTCTTTTATATGATGTAGCTGATGAATAACCATGCCGGCAGCTAAAAACAATAAACATTTAAAAAAAGCATGAGTAACTAAATGGAAAATTGCTGCAGAATTGGCTTGCACACCAACTGCCAAAACCATAAAACCCAATTGTGATATGGTAGAAAAAGCTAAAACTTTTTTAATATCGGTTTGAGTAATGGCAATGGTTGCCGCCATAAATGCGGTAAATAAGCCTATGGATGCCATAGAAACCAACACCAAATCGTTAAACAATGGTGCTACTCTCAATAATAAAAATACTCCCGCAGCTACCATGGTTGCTGCATGTATTAATGATGAAACCGCTGTTGGCCCTTGCATAGCATCGGGCAACCAAGTATGTAATGGAAACTGGGCCGATTTGGCTACAGCACCTGCTAAAAAGCAAAAGCCTGCAATACTTAACCAGTAAGAAGGCATGGTGCCAAAAGGGCTTACCCATAAATCGCCTTTAACAAAAGACGACTGTATCAATCCGTTTGAACCAAAAAGTGTATTAATATCTAAAGTATGAAATTGAGAAAGCAAAATCATAAGCCCAATTAAAAAGCCTACATCTCCTATCCTATTCATTATAAAAGCCTTTTTATTAGCTTGCACCGCTTTTTCTTTTGTAAACCAAAAGCCTATGAGTAAATAGGAAGCAAAGCCCACCAACTCCCAAAAAGCATAAAGTAGAAAGAGTGAATCGGCAATAACAACACTGAGCATTGCAAAACAGAACAGACTTAAATAAGCAAAGTAGCGGAATTTCAAAGCTTCTTTACGGATGTATTCTACAGAATAAATATGTACCAATAATGCGATAAATGAAACCAACACCAACATAATAAGGCTTAAATCATTTAAAAGAATACCTAAATTGATGTTATAATTCCCGAGTTCTATCCAACTGAAAGTAAATTGAAGCAATGGCTTTTGCCATAAACTCAGAAACAGAATAATGGAAGAAATTAAAGAAACGCTAATGCTTAAAATACCCAAAAAAGCAGCCCATCTTTTAAAAATTAAAGAAAAAATAAACGCCAATAAAGGTGCTGTAATGGCTATTAAAGCAAAACACAAAAGCTGATAATTTGTAAAAAGCCCTTCCATTATCCTTTTAAAGTGTTAGATTGATTTGGGTCAATGGTTTGTGACCTTTTATACAAATTCATGATGATAACCAAAGCCACTGCAACAGCGGCCGCAGCTAAAACAATAATGAAAAGTGCGAAAATTTCTCCGGTGTTATCAATTCTATCGTATTTGCCAAATGCAACCATATTTAAAATGGAGGCATTTATCATTAACTCTACTCCCATTAAAATTTGAATGGCATTTTTACGAGTGATTACTGCAAATAAACCTAACGAAAACAAGGTTGCCCCAATAAATAAGAAATGTGCTAAAGGTATCATTCTGTTTTAGGCTCCTTTCTGGCAATATGTGCAGCACCAATTAATGCCATCATTAACAAAATAGAAATCATTTCTAAAGGCAACAAATACCTGCTCATTAAATTAACTCCTATATTTCTTATTCCGTTATCACTAACTGTTTTTACAGTTTTTTGAAGCTGAGCTTCTTTAATCCAAGCTATATTTTCAAAATCTATTTGAAGAAAAGCGTAAATTAGAATTCCGAAAAACAACAATACAATTAAACTTCCTGATAACCTATGTGCCGACAATAATCCCGAAGGTATTTTAGCCATAGCGTCTAGAGAGTCTTTACTAGAAAGTAAAAATGCAAACAGCAGCAATACTAAAACTCCGCCAACATAAATTACTATTTGTGTAAGGGCAACAAAATCT
This sequence comes from Pedobacter alpinus, assembly GCF_042684645.1. Classification (NCBI taxonomy): domain Bacteria; kingdom Pseudomonadati; phylum Bacteroidota; class Sphingobacteriia; order Sphingobacteriales; family Sphingobacteriaceae; genus Pedobacter; species Pedobacter alpinus. Next base: position 612,671 of record NZ_JBHULV010000008.1, on the reverse strand, counting down.
GCCAAAGCAAAAACGTATAAACCTGCTACCGCAAAAAGGGTGACAAAAAACATAAAAACAGAGCGTACCAATTGCTGGCTAAGCACCACATAAGCGGCGCTGCCAATGGCAATGAATGTTAATATATAAAATATGATTTGTTCTATCAATTCTCTATTGTTTATTTAAATATTTAGGCCTTTTAGCTCATACCTTGCCTGCCCTCATGCCGGGCAATGGCAGCAACTTTTTTACAGAAAAAAGTAACCAAAAACTGTCGCCTGCGCCCTTTGCTATTTATGTTTGTGCTTTTCACTTCTTCATCTCTTCCGCAAAGGACAAGGGCGAATAAAGCGTAAACTTTGGAAGGTGCTTCTGCTTAGTCGATCTTCCATTTTACTTCTATTCCATTTTTTTCATTGCAGCTAATTTTGCGGCTTGTCTTTCTGCCAATTGTGCTTCCAGTTCTTTTCTTTTTTGTTCTGCCTCTGTGTCTGTCATGGTGGCAAATTTATAATTCAAATCAGAAATATGAGTTACACTTTTATCGTATTGATTGGTCATGGTGATACATTCTGTAGGGCAAACCGTGGTACATAAACCACAGTACATACATTTAGCCATATCAATATCAAACTTTGGCGCATATAACCTCTTTACCGATCCATCAGAAGTTTTACCAATAGCTTCTGTTGCTTTAATACTTTCAATTTCTATACAATCAACCGGACAAATTTTCGCACATAAATCGCAAACAATGCAATCATCAATTACCACTTCTAATTGGTAACGCCCAACTTCTGGTACTGGTAATTTTTGATGTGGATACTGAACTGTAGCAATTCCATTCTGCTGTTCAAAATAATCACTTTCTTTAATTCCTTTTACTTTTTTACTTTCAGATGCAGCAAAGAGGTGGCTAATGGTAAGAGCCAAGCCTTTACATGCAGTTAAAAAACCATTTAATGCTGTATTTATCATTTTAAAAAAGTAATAATCTCCATAAACCAGATGCTACCAAACAAGCAAAAGCAAGCGGTGTAAGCACTTTCCAGCATAATGTCATCAATTGATCTACCCGTAAACGAGGTAATGTCCACCTAATCCACATTTGTATGGCCACCACCATTAAACATTTTCCCATTATCCAAAATATCCCCCAAAATATTCCGGTGGTATATTCCGCTAATTTGAAGTCTCCAATGTTTGGTAACGGGGTATTCCAACCTCCTAAAAATAAAGTAACACCAAGCATTGCTACTAAAAACATCATGGCATATTCGGCTAAAAATATAAAAGCAAAACGCAAGCCAGTATATTCTGTATGGAAACCTCCAATTAACTCCGATTCTGCTTCTGGTAAATCAAACGGTGCTCTGTTACATTCGGCCAAAGAAGCAATGAAATAAATAATATAAGCAATGATTAAATGCGGAGCCTGAAAAATATTCCATGCTAAAAAGCCACCAATGTGGTTAACATTAATAAATCCTAAAAGTTTTATTTCTTGGGTAGCTAAAATACCCTGGTTATAATTTATTAATTGTAAATCTAAGGTTTGCGACATCATTACTGCTGAAATCATTACAAAACCAATAGGAATTTCGTAAGATACCATTTGCGCTACAGACCGTACCGCACCCAACAAACTGTATTTATTGTTTGAGCCCCAACCGGCCATTAAAATGCCTAATGCCTCTATAGAGATGATAGCAAAAACATAAAATACGCCTAAGTTCATGCTTGCAGGCACTAAACCTGGTGCCCAAGGTAAGGCTACAAAACCCAAATAAACGGCTACAAAAATAATGACTGGCGCTATGGTAAACAGCACTTTATCTGCCAAAGCAGGTACAATATATTCTTTCTGGATCAGCTTTAAAATATCGGCAGCGGTTTGTAGCAAGCCGTATTTACCTACTTCCATTGGCCCTAACCTGTCTTGTATAAAAGCAGATATTTTCCTTTCTGCATACACACTAAACAGCGAAAAAACCGCTATAAAGCCGAATATGGTGAAGGCAACCAAAAAATATATTAGATAAAAATTCAATATTTAGAGCTGTTTTTTGCGCTGCAAATCTAATGAATTTAGGGTTGTTAAAAGAATCTCTACTAATTTAATAGATATTTATTTTTTTTCTTTTGAAAAGGTGCTGTATTGCCAATCATTTCTGCCAGTCGGGCTTTACGCTTTACTACGTTTGTCCGCCTACTGGCGGGCAATCCGGGGTGCCGCTACAATCCCGTTTATTTAAGGTTGGGTTGGCGGAGTTTATATGGGTTTTTGGTTTGGTAGTCTGAAAACGGTTTTTAATTTTTAATCAATAAAGGTGCTTCGCTTAAACATACATTTAGATTTATTTACGCCTTTTTCAAAAGATATTTCAAAGCACCCGTACACCAAAGTGCCCAAATAATTAACACTGGTTGAAAAAACAACCTGATTAATCTTTTTAGGTCGGTATCTAAACCAAAACCATCAATGCCATTGGTATATTGAGAGATATTACCCGGAAAAATAAGCACATAAAAAATTGCCAATGCAATTCCGACTTTCACTTTATGTTTCACTAAAAAAATCATTGCAAGACCAAAAGTAATTTCAACAATGCCTGAGGAAATCACTACAAAATCCATAAAAGCAGGATGTAGGTAACCATCGAGGTACCTGAGCCTGAAACTCCCCTCTTTGAAAAGTTAAATGGCCAATTCCTGCCAACAACATAGCCAAGCCCAATAAAACTCTAAATATATTTTGAAGTAATGTTGTTTTCATATTATTCTAATTTTCCTTTTAGCGTTTCTTCAAGTATCAAGCCGAATCCATTTATACTGTAAAACATGTTGAATGAGCTTCCTCTTTGGAAGAGTTTCTTATAAAGTACTTAGGATTATATAGGGTTAAGACGCTACAAAGGAATTTTTGTAATCATTATGGTTATTATTCTTTTAATGGTTAGGGAGTTTGGAAAACCTAAATATTATTTAATCCAGAGAGACGTTGTTCTTAACTCTCTGGAAAGGTTGACCTTATTCAATATTAGTAATTGTTCAGATACTATCAAAATACAACTACTGTAATGATAAACCCCATAAATTAGCTGATTCTTCTAATTCGTATAAATCCATATCATTTTCCCATTCATCTACAATTTCAAAATAAAAGTTTTCTAAACAATACCAAATCACAAAAATTTCTGGTTGTGTTATAAATGATAATTGATGAAATCTTATTCTATTATCTTCGAAAATCTGATTAATCTTATCTTTCCGAATATTGATAAATTCATCAATTTGGTTAAGTAATTTTTCTTGCTGTTTTATATCAAGATAATTAATGATGATTTTAATGTTAATCAAAGAAGAAACTCTGTCAAAATCCACCTGTGCATATTTGTAGATTTTTCCCTCCAACTTTCTTATAAGTGAATAAATGATATTATCAGGATTATCCGATAAGACTTTATTTACTGCTGAAAATTCATCGTCAGCGATCTCATATAATGATAGCAAACGATAAACACGCCTTTTTAGATAAGGCTGAATATCAGCTTCTTGTTTATATGATAATTGATGCGAAGTATTAGACCAAGCATGTTGATTTAAAGTTCTTACTTGTATCTCAAATACTAATTCACTTAAATGTGCTTTATCTTTGAAAAACTCGATATCCAATTTTAATGACGCATCATAATGATTGGAAGTATAATCAAGTTTGTCAAAATTAAGAACATCTTGTTTGTATTCAGTTTTTAACAATCGGAAATTGCTTTTCAAAAAAGAATCAACTTTATCTAATTCTTCTTTATAATTACATATGATTCTTATTCCTAGTTTGTCTTTTAAGTCCTTAAAATCATATTCTTTTTCTCTCTGCTTCTTTTTTATTTTTTTTATGATACTTAATAAATCTTTGGTTCTATAAAAGATTTCAGGTAATATTTCATGTTCAGTGATGTGTTTTTTTATATAAATAAAAATTATTTTTCCAAGTTCTTCATACAAAGGTTCCTCTTTTGCCCAAGAATCAGTTATATTTTTAATATCAACAGACACTATTTAATTATTTTTATTTTAGAAATAATTTCGGCTTTCGTTTTTCCATCATTCATCTTTTCAAATTTTACGTTATCATCGAATGTACCTTTATTTCCAATTATTGAAATATCATTTGCAAATAAAACTGTAATTTTTTGTACTTGTCTCGATATTTGCGTTAAATCTTTTATAAAAGATGAGAATCCAAAGTTTTTACTCTCTAGAAAACTTTTGTAATTAGTTTTATCTTCTTTATTTGATAGGTAATCATCAGCAAATTCTCTTGGACTTAAAGTTGATTTATTACATTGAACATATGAATTTAAATCTTGTAAATATTTAGCTCTGAGAATTGGTTCTTCTATAGTATCAATATAAGTTTTAGTAAGATTATAAAATTTCTGAGTAGTTATTTTTGGATCTTCATAAGCATTGCAACCTAGAAATTTGTCAATAAACCAAGTCGTAACTTCACGTTTACTTTTCATGTCAATTTGATAGTCCATAATTAAACCATCATATTTAGCATCAAAATCCTCTCTTCTAATCAACAAGGCTACTTTATAAATTTTTGTTTTTTGAGTCAGCATTAAATCTTCAACTTCTGCTATATCATAAGAATCGGTTTTAGGATCTAATGTCAATTGCATTCCTTTGTCCATCTCTAATTTAAGTAATAGGCAGGTTGTATAAGTATTCACTTTTGCTAAAATCACTACTAAAATCCCAGCAGCGTTAGAGCCAATCTGTGTTTCAAATAAATGTTTTGCAAGTGATTTTGATTTATCTATAAATAGGTCATTATTGCCTAAAACTTCCTTAATTAAATAAGAAACTGGAGAATCACTATTATCATTAAAGCTTATTCTAAATGATTTATCACTTGCTAAGGCTTGAATAATTTTATCTCTAAAAAACAATTTTAGTCCATCCGATAGTTTACTTTCTAATTTACTATACTTAGGTTCTATTGTTAGATCTCCTTTTTGATGTTTAGGTATACTGTGTACGATTACCTTACTTACGGTTATAGTATTAAGTTTTAATTGTTCAGGCATGTTTATAAATTATATTTTCATTATTTTAATTAATCAACCTCAACCACCACACTCCCCACCGCCATATCATGCATCGCCTTCCTTTTCTCATTCCCTTTCACCGTCAATAAAGAAATCCAACCCAAAAATGCTTTGATTAAAAATCGAACAAGCGCTTTAAAGAAATTGATATTTTTTGTGGGTTGCTGCTCATCCCTCACTCTTAAACCAAAAAGTCGCTGACCTATGGTAGCACCCGTAAAACTGGTAAATAAAGGATCGTACAATAAAAAAATAAATACGATAGCTATAATCCGGGCTTCATCTGCCACTGTTTCAAATTGGGCAAACAAGGTTGTAAATAGCATCATGAACAAAATAATCAACAGCATATCGGTGAATAAGGCTTTTACTCTTTTGGCAACGCCAGGGTATTCCACAGTGTATTGAATTTCAAGTTTTAATAAGTTTTCCAAAGGTTGAGGTTAAAAACTAAAAGTAAATTTTTATTAATATTAAAGCAAATATATTTAGCTGTTAATTTATATTGTTTTTATCAGTGATTCAATATTTTAATATTAGCTCCTAATTTAAAAGAGATGGAGTTATTTTACGGGAAACCGTAATCATTTTTTTGTGGTAATCTGAATATTAGCGCAAGGTCCTTATTCGAGAGAACCTATTTATCAGTTTGTAATGATGTTTAGAATCAAAATCTTCCCGCCTCATTGCCGGGGGGAATGGCTAGTTCTTTTCCATTAGCTGAAAAGAACCAAACCCGAGCGATAGCGAACACTTGAACTCCTTTAAAAAAAATAAACACTTGATAAAAAAGCCACCGCTGCGTTTTATGCTACAAAGACAGTGCAATATTTTCCGCACCATTACTGCATAAAACAAGGCGGAATTTTCTGTTAACGAAGGGTTATTGTTGTTAGGACACGCTCTTAATTTGTAATGCCAGAAAATAATGTAATACTATTAACAAAGAGATAAATCCTCCTACCTCGTCGATATGATACGGTGAAGGGAATTGTACCATTACGATACTTCGAACTTGATTCCCATAACACAAGGAGCGTGAGGAGTGCTAGCAAAATCAATAAAGAATCAGCACAATAGCTCAAAAGCAATGCCAAGCCTATAACGAAGCGGTTTTACGCTGGCTTTGCACACCCTTTGCTAACAGAAAAACGAGTAAAATAAGCGCTCCTTCTTTTTTGATGTGCGACGGGGCCGTGAAAAAGCCCCTGTGCGACAAAAAAGTGGTTTGGTTCTTTCCCTTATGAAAGAACAAAGAAAACAAGTCCTCATTCGTGAGAACCTATTAATAAATTGTAATTGTACTTTGATATTAAAATCTTCCCGCCTCATTGCCGGCGGAAGGGCTAGTTCTTTTCCATTAGCTGAAAAAGGAACCAAACCCGAGCGATCAATGTCATTAAGTTAAGGAAAATTCATATAGCATCCCTTTGATTTTTAGTAACTTTAGGTCTTATCCGACCTCTGTATTTACCGACATGCCTTACCCGATTATTACGTACAGGGACAGTATTTTTAAGGAACAAATTTTTCAGTTCCCTGAATATATTGTCCAAGGGTGCTTTTAGATAAAGTAGCTCCATTATCCTGTTTTTTAAGAAACCATAGGATAGATTGGTATTTACTTTATAATTGTACTTTCTGTCTTTGTTTTGCTCATGCAATTCTCCTTTGATATCGTTTACTATAACCGACTGAAGGTTACTAATAAAGATGGCGCAGAAAAAATCCTGCTGGATACTGAGCTGTGAATAACCGGTAAACCACTCTATCTTAAGCTTATTCTTTAATTCGTCATAAAATGTTTCGACGCCCCATCTTAGGAAATACAATTCCTTGAACATCTTAGAAGGATATTTTTTACTATCCATCAAGGTCGTCATTAATACCTCAATTTCTCCACTAGGCAGTTCAATTCTCAACAGACGAACCTTCAAACCAGTATTTTTATTATAATCCTTGCCTTCAAATGATTGCTTCTCTTTAGGGTATATCTCTGTGATTATCGATTTCTTTCCGCCCCTAACGAAGGTAGCTACAACTAGAGAGTAACTAACTTTTACCCGTATCAAGCAATCAATATGCTGTTTTATATGTTCATTTACAAAATCATAGGACGGATAACCCCGGTCATAGATAATGAGGTCGTTCTTTTTCCATTGAGTAGCATGTCTTAGAGCCAATTCCCGTTCTCCTATACTCAGGTTCTCCAGAACCGCATCTAGAGTTACGCCGTTCAGCACATCGTACAAAACCGATGATCTTGCCTGTACTATCTCTACCTCTGACTGGTTCTTTGTTACGCCATAACATGCTTTCAGTTCCAAGGTCATGGGTAGGGTGATCCTAGAGCCATCTACAGCAAGTATCCTAAAACCGTTTGAAAGTATCAATGATTCATTATCAGCGGTGTAATAGTTTTCTATAATGACTGACGAAAGATGCTTAAAAACAGTAGGCTTTATTTTTTTTCTGTTCTGTACAAATGCACTTGAGGTGAAAGAAGGGGTGTTTTGTGAAGTAAAACGCTCGTTTAAATAACGTACAAACCCATCTATTTCAATCGCAAGGCTTGTTCGTAATAAATTGATCATGAAAAGCAAAGTGGCACTGAAGGGTTGTTTTCTGTTTCTAGTAAAATTCTGTTCTTCCATCTTGAAACGCTGCGCAAGATCACCACTAAATATAACTTCCCTCAATTTTTCTATAATTAAAAAAGAGGTTTTTTTTGCATTTTAAATATTTGATTATGAATTAAATATACAAAATTACATCCATAAAAACAATATAATTAATTGATAATCAGATAATTAAATCCTTAACTTAATGACATTGCCCGAGCGATAGCGAACACTTGAACTCCTTTAAAAAAAATAAACACTTGATAAAAAAGCCACCGCTGCGTTTTATGCTACAATGGTTTGCTTTATTTTCTGCATCGATACCGCATAAAACAAGGCGGAATTTTCTGTTAACGACGGGTTATTGCTATTAGAAATTTCTACTAATAATTTGCAATTTTTCTCTTTTCCAGAATAGAAGGAGAGTGACTTTGATGGACCTTAAATTCTACAATTCATAAGCACTCCCTCTCCTTCGGAGAGGGCTGGGGTGAGGCCCCTATTTCTTAAACACAGAAATCACCTTTTTCACCAACATCACTACACCCACAACAATTAACCCTGCAAATAATCCCATTAAAAATTCTTTCACCATCGGGTTAAGCTCGGGAAATATGTGATGTAGATATTCAATATTATGTACGAAAATCCCTCCTGATACTAAAAGTAAAGCTATGGTACCAACAAAGGCTAAAACTTTAATAATAACTGGTAAAGACTTTACCAATAAACGACCTATCATAGCAGAAAAGCCTTCACCTCTAGAACGCTTGATCAGTTTATAGCCAGCATCATCCATTCTTACAATTAAGGCAACAATACCATAAACACCTACAGTAGCTAATAGTGCTACCACAGAAACAGTAAGAATCTGGATGGTAAGACTTTCTGTTAATACAGTGCCTAATGCAATGATGACGATTTCTACAGAGAGGATAAAATCAGTTAATATGGCTGACTTTACTTTTGCGGCTTCTTGTGCTGGAGCGTCTTGCATCACCTCTGCTGCTGCTACGGGAATAGGTTTTGAACGATAGAACAAGTATTCTACAATTTTTTCTACGCCTTCATAAGCTAGGTAAAAACCGCCCAAAATCAGAATAAATGTAATAATGGCAGGAAAAAATGCTTGTAGCAGCATAGCTACAGGAACAATAATGAGCTTATTTAAAAAAGACCCTTTGGTGATAGCCCATAAAACTGGGATTTCTCTGGAAGACAAAAAACCGGTTGCTTTTTCTGCATTAACAGCTAAATCATCACCCAGTATCCCTGCGGTTTTACGGGTAGCCAACTTTGCAGTTAACGCAACATCATCCATTAAAGCCGCAATATCATCTAAAATTGCAAAAACACCTGAAGCCATATTTAATTTTTAATGGCGCAAAATATACATTTAATTGACGCCTTTCAAAAAGAATTGACATTGATTAAAAAATGAAGCTTGATCTCTCCTTTGTGCATTTGATGCCACTAGTATATAACAAATCATCTTCTAACTTGGCTATGATGCGGTGATGAGATTTTCACCTTGCCACATCACAAGGAGCTGTGGACTGCTCGGTAAATAAAAAAAGAAAAAGCACCTGTGCAACAAAAAAATGGTTTGGTTCTTTCCCTTATGAAAGAACAGAAGAAAACAGATCCTCATTCGAGAGAACCTATTATTAAATTATAATTATACTTTGATATTAAGATCTTCCCGCCTCATTGCCGGCGGAAGGGCTATTTCTTTTTTCATACTTAACATATGTTATAATTAGGCATTCAAGAGTGCTTCGCAATTTCCGATGAAAAGAAACAAACCCAAGCGGTAGCGAACACATGAAAGCCTTCGAAAAACAATAAATAAATTGAATAAATCTCCGCTGCGTTTTATGCTACAATGGTAGTGCTTTATTTTCTGCATCGATACCGCATAAAACAAGGCGGAAATTTCTGTTAAGGAAGTGTTATTGCTTAAAGGATATTTTTGGTGGTATGATGATACACATCCTTCATACAGTCAATCTCCCAACAACCTGCATCATGGACATATTTTTTTTCAATTGATAAGCACTCCCTCTACCTTGGAGAGGGCTGAGGTGAGGCTATTCCACAACACAATAGCAAAACGATACCCTCAACGTAAGATGAAGCTTCTAGCAGTTACCTACACTATAGCAGCTAGTCATCAATTTGGTACAACAATTAAACCCAGATTACGCATTATAGGTTAAAGCGAAACTAAATTATACAAAAAAGCCATGAGACACGCATTTTTTCCAATTGAAAGAATAGTAATTCTATTCTAATTTTTTCAATTGATAAGCACTCCCTCTCCTTTGGAGAGGGCTGGGGTGAGGCTCTTACACAACAACACTATACCTTCAACGTAAGATGAAGCTTCTAGCACTATACCTACACCATAACACCAAGTCATCAATTGGTTCAGCAATTAAAAATAGAGCCAAAAAAAACAAAGCAAATTTTGAAAACTTAGAGCCTGTTTAAGTTTGTATGGTAAAAATGTTTGTAGCTTATTTTTGAGCGAAACGAGGAAAATTTTGTAGAGATAACCGGAAGCTATCTCTACAAAATTTAACGAAGTTGCAGCCAAAAAGAAGCAGAAACAAATTATTAGATAAATCTTAAACAGGCTCTTATAAGAGATGTTTAAATTTAATTCAGCAAATACCTAACTATGGCAATTAGTGAAAACCCACTTTTAAAAGGCTTTAGCGGACATATTGATAAAACAATTGTAGTGAAACAATACCCTGGCGGCAGAACAATTATCACCGCTTATCCAGACATGAGCAAAGTAAAACCTAGCAAAGCACAACTATTAGCAAAAGCTGATTTTGCAAAAGCAGTTGCTTATGCTAAAGGCTTTTTGAATGATGATGTTAAAAAGCAAGAAGCAAATCATCGTTTAGCAAACAGAAAAGGAACTTTATACCATGCACTTATTACCGAATATATGGCTGTTTTAAAACAGGGTAAATAAGCTTTAATAAGAGACTGCTGCATACCTTGTTCGCTCATCCTACGTTCGGTAACGTAAGATCACCGAAGGAATCCCGAACAAGGCATAACCAAAAAAACAAATTTCCCAAATCAATAGATCCCTTGGTCTTTCAACTTCGAAACATCTTCCTTAGAAATATCAACAATGGCATAAGATGGAATTTGGGTAATATTTAACTCATCCAACACATCTACCAAATCTTTGTACTGAGAGCGGTCAGATGGTTTAATTAAAACCATTAGTTTTTTACCTGTTTTCGCTAAAACCTCTTTAGAACGATTGATTAAAACATCTCTAATGCCATTTCTACTGAAATCTGTTTTTGCAAATTCGTCTGGTTTTTCATTTGTGCCGGTGTACCAAAATATTTGATTTGCTGCGCCCAAGCAAAGTGTTAATGTTTGTGATTTTTTAACCCCACCATCAACATCAGCAACTGGCATGGCAACATTCATCATCGTGGTTTTTGATAAGCTGGTAGTCAGCATAAAAAAAGTGATTAATAAAAATGCAAGATCTACCATTGCTGTTAAATCAACGTGTAAGTTCATCCTTTTGGATGTACCAGAACCGCTTTTCTCGGAGGTGTTTAATTCTGCCATAATTTTGAATTTAAGATTTATACTGGTTAATTTAATTAACTCAAATAGCTAAATATTATTGCTAGATACTACTGTTATTTAATTCAAAATAGAATACTGAAATTATTCACCTAGATTTTACCTCTAAATAAATCCCTATATTTAATTCATGAAAAAGATTAAACCAATTTACCTTATCTTAATTACAACAATATTGTGTTTTATTACTCCTGTAATAGCCAAACAATTAGAAGCTTATATTTTAGAACATGAAAGCGAAATTGCTTTAACGCAAGCTGGCACCCATAATGGTGGAGGAAAAACTACTGGTTACAACTTTTTTGCTAAAGCCGATGATTTAAAGTTAGTTTTTAGAAAAAGGGTTTTACATCCGGGTTCTGCAATTGGTTACCACCTGCAAAAAGAAGATGAGATTTATTACATTGTTGAAGGAGAAGGTGAAATGCAAATGAATGGAAAATCTTTTACGGTAAAAAGTGGTGATGCTATTTTAACTCGCCCAGGTAGTTCACACGGTTTAAAAAATACCAGCAATAAAGATCTTACCATTATCATCAACTACGAAAAAAAATAAAAAGCTTAGAGTTTGTTTAAATTTGTATTATAAAAATGTTTATAGCTTATTTTTGAGCGAAACAAGGCGAATTTTGTAGAGATAGCCGGAAGCTATCTCGAAAACTGCTTTAGCACTCTTGAGTTCCTTTTAAAAAAAATAATACCACGAAAAAATTTAACGAAGTTGTAGCAAAAAAGAAGCATAAACAAATTATTAGATAAATTTTAAACAGGCTCTTAAATTCATCAAATGCAAAACAGTTTAGGATTTAAAAGATTCGAGAAACAACTCGAAAAATTAGATGCAATTCTTTCATCAGCGAAAGCGAGCGAAAACTCAACAATTCTTTTTTATAAATCTGATGCAAGGCAAGTGCTTTTTTATTTAGAGGCATTAAGCCGACTGTATAAAAACATACATAATAAAAATCTTTTTGACGGTTTAAAAGACGAATTTAAATGCTTAGAAGACCAATTAGGCAAAATAGATTATTACGAAAATTACCAAAAAGAACTAGCTTCAATTCCCAATTTCCCAACCAAACTTCTTGAGCATTTACAAAAACACCATCAAATAGCGTTAGAAAAACTAGGCAATTTATTAAAAGATGATGATTGGTTTAAAACTAAGTTAAAGGATATTAGCAGTGAATTATCAAAAGCAGATTGGCTAAAACCAAAAGAGGAAAGAAAAGAGATTGCGAAAGAAATCTTTAAAGAGATAAAGGATATTGAAAAAGATTATGAAACAGGAAAACTAAATTTTAACTATTTAGAAGAAGGTGTGCATGAGTTTAGACGTCAAATACGTTGGATTAGCATATATGCACAAGCTTTAGATGGTGTAATTCAGTTAAAACCTGATGATTTAGCGGAAAAGCTACGTATTTATTTAACAAAAGAAGTGGTGGGAAGTAAGTTTATTGTAATGCCAACTGCTGATGGCTCGCCAGAAACCATCCAATTATCCCAGTCTGCATTTTATGCTTTAAGCTGGATGATTGCAAGAATTGGCGATTTGAAAGATGAGGGTTTAAAATTGATTTGTGTGGAGGAATGTATGCGAGAAATTAATTATTTACCCGAAGAAGAAATTCAAGATGCTGCTAAAAAACTAATACCCAATTTAAAAATTACGCCTAAACAAATAAAAATAGAGATGAAAACTTTGGTTGATAAGTTTATAAACGATGATAAAGTTTTAGCAATTTTAAGGAATGATTTGAAATCTATCTATAAGGATTAAGGAAATTAACATCATGAAATCTGCCAATCTGTCGTTAGAAAATCTCTAAAAACTGCCTAAATATTCCAATAAATCTGTCAGTTTCCTTGTTTTTCTGCCAGTTTAATATTGGCACAAGCCTTGATAAACAGGTTACGTTAAGAATATTGTAAATAACTAAAAAATAAAATATCATGTCAAAAATTATCGGAATAGATTTGGGAACTACCAACTCTTGCGTATCTGTAATGGAAGGTAATGAGCCAGTTGTTATTGCTAACAGCGAAGGTAAACGTACCACTCCATCTATTGTTGCATTTGTAGAAGGTGGCGAACGTAAAGTTGGTGATCCTGCGAAACGTCAGGCTATTACTAACCCTACCAAAACTATTTATTCAATCAAGCGTTTCATGGGAAACAGCTTTAACGAGGTTTCTAAAGAAATAAGCAGAGTACCTTACAAAGTTGTTAAAGGTGATAACAACACGCCAAGAGTAGAAATTGATGACCGTAAATATACTCCTCAAGAGCTTTCTGCAATGATTCTTCAAAAAATGAAGAAAACTGCTGAAGACTTTTTAGGTACTGAAGTTACTGAAGCAGTTATCACTGTTCCTGCATATTTTAACGATGCACAACGCCAGGCTACTAAAGAAGCTGGTGAAATTGCTGGTTTAAAAGTTCGTAGAATCATTAACGAGCCAACTGCTGCTGCCCTTGCTTACGGTTTAGATAAAACCAACAAGGACATGAAAATTGTTGTTTTTGATTGTGGTGGTGGTACGCATGACGTTTCTATCCTTGAATTAGGTGATGGCGTTTTTGAAGTAAAATCTACTGATGGTGATACCCATTTAGGTGGTGATGATTTTGACCAAGTAATTATTGATTGGTTGGCAGATGAATTCAAAAGCGAAAACGGTATGGATTTAGTAAAAGATCCAATGGCTTTACAACGTTTAAAAGAAGCTGCTGAAAAAGCTAAGATTGAATTATCTAGCTCAACTGCTACTGAAATTAACTTGCCTTACATTACTGCTGATGCAAGCGGACCTAAACACTTGGTACGTTCTTTATCTAAAGCTAAATTTGAATCTTTAGCTGCTGATTTAATCAAAAGAACAATTGACCCATGTAAATCAGCATTAAAAAATGCTGGAATGAGCACTTCCGATATTGATGAAATTATCTTGGTTGGTGGTTCTACACGTATTCCTGCAATACAAGAAGCAGTTGAGAAATTCTTCGGAAAATCTCCTTCTAAAGGTGTTAACCCTGATGAGGTTGTTGCAATTGGTGCTGCTATACAAGGTGGTGTATTAACCGGAGAAGTGAAAGACGTTTTATTATTAGATGTTACGCCACTTTCTTTAGGTATTGAAACTATGGGTGGTGTTATGACAAAATTAATTGAGTCTAACACAACTATTCCATCTAAAAAATCAGAAACTTTTTCTACTGCGTCTGACAGTCAGCCTTCTGTAGAGATTCATATTTTACAAGGTGAGCGCCCAATGGCGAAGGATAATCGAACAATTGGACGTTTCCACTTAGACGGTATTCCACCTGCACCACGTGGTGTGCCTCAAATTGAAGTAACTTTTGATATTGATGCTAACGGTATTTTACATGTTGGTGCAAAAGATAAAGCGACTGGTAAAGAGCAAAAAATTAGAATTGAAGCTTCATCTGGTTTATCTGATGAAGATATCAAGAAAATGAAAGAAGAAGCAGAAGCCAACGCTGAGTCTGATAAAGCTGCAAAAGAAGAAGCAGATAAAGTAAACACTGCTGATGCTTTAATTTTCTCTACAGAGAAACAAATTAAAGAATACGGAGATAAAATTCCAGCTGATAAAAAAGCGCCTATTGAAGAGTCTTTAGAAACTTTGAAAAATGCTTATGCTGCTAGAAACTTTGCTGATATTGATGCTGCAACTGAGAAGTTAAACGCTGCTTGGGCTGCTGCCTCAGAAGATATGTACAAAGCTACTGAAGGTGCTGGTGCAGAAGGTGCTCCACAAGGAGATGCTGGTTCACAAGATGCTTCTGACAGTGTAACGGACGTTGAATTTGAAGAAGTAAAAGACGAAGAGAAGAAATAATTGTCTTTTAGAATACCATAAACAGAATCCTCAAGCTTTAAATAGCTTGGGGATTTTTTTATTGCTTAAATTTGAAAATTAAAACAGATAATACTATTAACGATAAAGAATGAGCTTAACAAGTAAAGAATTTCAATTAGGAGAAGAAATAGTTTGGAAAAATGCAGGCGAGGGCATTCAGCGTCAACTATTTGGTTATAACAAACAAGTAATGATGGTGAAAGTTAAGTTTGAGAAAGGTGCTGTGGGCAGCTTACACCAACACCCTCACACGCAAGTAAGTTATGTAGAAAGCGGCCTGTTTGAAATTACCATTGATGGCAAAAAACAAATCTTAAAAACTGGAGATGGCTTTTTTGTAAACCCCGATTTAATACACGGTGCGGTATGTTTAGAAGCAGGTGTTTTGGTAGATGTTTTTAATCCGATGAGGGAAGATTTTTTGTAGGGTAGTTGGTTAGTTTGTTGGGTGGTTAGTTAGGGAATTTAAGGTGATAGTAAAGATGCGTAGCTTCGACCCATTTGAAATAGCAATGGATTTCAGTATGTGGCGCTATTCAAGGGTTAGCGAAATTATACTTTGAAACAAATACATGGAAATATATTGATAGGTGCTGTACTTATTATTTCTTTACAATAAATGTTCTTCTAAGAAATTTATATAAAAACAAATCATTTTATTTGTTTTTACCTGACAATTAAACCAAAAGATTAAAATACCCAACCTTGGGTATTGATATTAATTATTTATTACAAGACTTTTGATATAAATAATTAATGTTCTTATGAAAAAAATAATACTCTATTTATTTACTAGCTTCCTATTTATTGGTGCCCAAGCACAAACACATAGCTGGGCTAATATGAAAGCGTTAAACGACGACATACCAACAAGATATAGAAGCCAAATGGTTTCTTATAATAATAAAATTTATTTTTTTGGAGGTTATGGTGGTGGAAATTTAAATGATTTTTGGGAATATGATCCATCTACTAAAATATTAACCGAGCTCCCTGATTTACCAGGATTCTTAGGAAATGTGGATGGTGGATCAGCTTTTGTTGTCGGTTCAAAGATTTATTTATTAAAGAATCGTTCAGAAGTATATGAATACGATTTCATCACTAAAATATGGAGTTCAAAAACCAATTTCCCCGGTGATTTTAATTTTAACAAACCTGAGGCTTTTGTTGTGGGCACTTTAATATATGCGGCAAATAATACTAATAATAGGTTTTACAGTTACGACCCAACAACGAATCTATGGACGCAAAAAGAAGATTACCCTGGTTCTATAAGACAGGGAGGTTTTGCATTTTCTTTAAACGGAAAAGGTTATAAAGGAGGAGGTTCTTATAACAGCACTTATCCATTACAATTTTATGAATATGACCCAGTATTAGATTCATGGGCAGCTAAAGCGAATATGCCAGTTTCACTATTGCTTGCAACTGCATTAGAATGTAACGGACTTGGATATGTGGGTACTGGTGAATTATCCTCAACCACTTATTCAACCACATCATGGTATCAATATGACCCAAATGCCAATAGCTGGTCTTTAAAATCTTTAGTTCCTTTTCCTGTGAAATATTCTTCAAGTGCTGTTATAGGTAATGAAATATTTGTTTTTTCTGGCCTTGAAAAAGGCGCTAATAAAGCTGATAACTCAAAAAGCTTTATTTCTAGATACAATACTTTGTTAAATACTTGGACTACAGACACCTTATATGCTGGTGGTAATAGAGCTTTTTCAAATTCATTTTATAATAATGGAAAGATTTATGTTGTTGGAGGGCGTGATGGCGAAGAAAGAACAGATACTTGGCAATATGATATTTCTTTAAATAAGTGGGAAAGAAAAGCAGATAAGCCTGGTATAGGTTTTTCCGAAGCAGCCCAAACATCTGTAGATGATAAACTGTATTTGATTGGTGGCTACAATAGATCAAGTACAGGGAGTGCATTAGTTTATATAAATACTTTTTTACAATACGATATAACCTCAGACCAATGGGCTTACAAGGCTTTATACCCAGGAGGAGCTTTGAAAAACATAGGTGCTTTTACTATTAATAATACGATTTACGCAGGTGGAGGAATTGGTACTTTACAAAGAAACACCTTTTATAAATATGACGAGACAGCAGACACATGGTCATCCCTTGCTAATTGTCCTGAAGCCGGTCAAGTAATTGCAAGTTTTGAAATAAATAATATTGGATACTTTGTATTTAATACTGGTAACATGTATGCTTATGATCCAATTCAAAATTTATGGACTCAGAAGCAGTCTGTTGTTGATTTTGGCAGTTATAGCACTGCAGGAACTAATAATAGTTTTGTTAAGAATGGAAATGCTTATCTCGTCGGTTTTGATTATGAAACAGGGGGAATATATACTAATCATACTTTGAAAATGTACAACCCGATTGAAAATAAATGGTCAAAAATCATTGAATCACCATTTAATAAAAACGGTAAGGTGGTTGTAACAGATGGTAATGATGTTTATGTAGGGTTTGGGATTGATAGAAGTCTCATTGGAAATTCTTCAACTAGCTATTATCAAGTTGAGAACAATTGGTACAAACTTACTTTTGAAGCAGATGTCTCTGATTATATTGGAGATAAAGTCTATAACTGTTATGGTTCTTCTGGCTTAGAAAGTAAAACGTTCACTGATGAAAATGGAAAACTGTTTCTTTCTTTTAAAGCTGCGATTTCTAGTACAGTTAATACCTGTATTCAGCAACGCTCTTTATCAACTGCAAATCCTTTTAGAGAAAAATTGATTAAAATATTCGGAAATTCAAACGACACTTATTCTGCAATGTTCGCCAATAAAAATTTCAGAATTACAGGCAACAATATATCATCAGGAAATACTTTGAGAATGTATTTTAAAACTACAGAATTAAATGCTTTGATAAATGCTTTTAATTTAAAATACGGAACATCAAAAACTATGAGCGACATCAAAATTGGGGTATTTCAGGGCGTAGACCTTGATCCTGAAAATAATGAAATTATAACTTCATCTTACACTATTCATAGCCCTTCAAGTTATGATTATAAAACCGATGATAAATATTTAGAATATACTCTTCAATCAGGTGAAAGTTTACCCACGAATGCCGAGGTTTATGCTGTGATTTATGAGAACACAACTACTCTTCCTGTTGATTTAGTTTATTTTGATGCTACAGTCAAATCATTAGGTGCGATATTAAATTGGTCTACCTCTAGCGAAACAAATAATGCTCATTTTATTTTAGAAAAGAGCATAGATGGGGTTAATTTTATTGAAATTGCTAAAATAGAAGGACAAAATTCAGTATTAAATTCAACATATGAATACCTTGATAAATCGTTTAAAGAAGATTGTTATTATAAATTAATTCAAGTTGACAAAGATGGCAAGCGGATAGAATTTAATAGTCAAATTAAATTTTTAAAAAATATTTTCACTAATCAAGACATTAAAATTTACCCAAATCCAGCAAACAGTTTTATTGTTGTTTCGGGATACGATCTTTCATCTTATCAAATAAAAATATTAACATTAGAAGGTAAGTTAATAGAGATTATTAAAATTTCTGATTCCTCTACAAAATTGAATTTAAGTAAATTGGCAATCGGAAAGTATTTAATTATTGTTGAGTCTAAATCAGGAATAAGTGTCCAAAAAATTTTAAAGATTTAAGAAGCGGATTAAGTTAGGCAGAAAATATTTTTCTGCCTTCTTTTGAAATGGCATTTCACAAATTCTACTCATTATCCATTTCACCTTTAACCATTAAAAACTACCTTTGCCACTAAATTTAATTTTTTAATGGCAGAAACAATTTTAGTAATAGGTTCTAATGGACAAATAGGAACTGAGCTAGTTACAGAACTACGGAGTATTTATTCTGTAAACCAAATAGTAGCTTGTGATATTCGTCGCCCCGATTACGACACTAAAAATGCTGGTCCTTTTGAGTTTGTAAATGTTTTAGATAAAGAAAACTTAAAAAGCGTATTTCATAAATACAAACCTTCTCAAGTTTATCTACTAGCCGCCTTACTATCTGCCACGGGAGAACAAAACCCCAAATTAGCATGGGATTTAAACATGAACGGCTTATTGAATATATTAGATTTTGCTATAGATTTTGGAACCAAAAAAGTTTATTGGCCAAGTTCCATTGCCGTCTTCGGACCTCATTCACCAAAGCTAAACACACCACAATTTTGCACCATGGATCCTAATACCGTTTACGGCATTAGTAAATTAGCTGGAGAACGTTGGTGCGAGTATTACTTTCAAAAATATGGTTTAGATGTTCGCAGCATACGCTACCCCGGTTTAATAAGTTGGAAAGCAATGCCAGGTGGGGGAACTACAGATTATGCAATCCACATTTTTCACGAAGCGTTAAAAAAAGGAAGTTACAGTTCTTTTTTATCTGCCGAAACAGAATTACCCATGATGTATATGGACGATGCCATAAGAGGGACAATAGAATTAATGGATGCTCCGGCAGATAAAATCACTATCCGCTCTAGCTATAATTTTGGAGGAGTAAGTTTTAATCCTGAGCAGTTAGCTACAGAGATAAGAAAGCATATTCCTGATTTTAAATTAAATTATACTCAAAAAGATTCTCGTCAAAATATTGCCAATAGCTGGCCTCAAAATATTGATGACAGTTTCGCGAAAAAAGACTGGAATTGGACACCCGAATTTAATTTGGAAAAATTAACTTTGGCAATGCTTACTAATTTGAAGAAAAGCTAGAAGACTTAAAACAAAAGTATCAAGTATCAAGACCTAAACTACGTTCATCTTGATACTTGATACTCACTACTAAAATACTACAAAAAATGGGAAGAGCATTTGAATTCCGCAAAGAGCGGAAAATGAAACGTTGGACTAAAATGGCAGTTCAGTTTACACGTATCGGGAAAGATATTGTAATGGCTGTTAAAGAAAACGGTCCGCATCCAGAAACTAACTCAAAATTAAGAACTGCTATTTTAAATGCAAAAGCAGTAAATATGCCTAAAGACCGTGTTGATGCAGCCATTAAAAGAGCATCAGACAAGGATTTAGCTGGCTACGAAGAATTTGTTTACGAAGGTTATGCACCACATGGCGTTGCTATTTTGGTAGAAACCGCTACTGATAACACCAACAGAACGGTTGCTAATGTTAGAAGTTATTTTACTAAAACCAATGGTTCTTTAGGTAAAACTGGTTCTTTAGATTTTATTTTTAAAAGAGTTTCATCTTTTAGATTTGAGCCCGGGGAGCTAGATTTAGAAGAACTAGAATTAGAATTGATTGATGCTGGCTTAGAAGAAATTTTTGTAGAAGCGAACGAAGAAGGTGAGGATGTTGCGGTAATACACGCAGGTTACGAAGATTTTGGGAACATGCAAAAAGCTCTTGAAGAAAAAGGGATTGATGTAAAACAAGCAAAATTAGAGCGCATTCCTTTAACACATAAAGAAGTAACTGAAGAACAGATTGCTGATATTACTAAACTTTTAGATAAGTTAGAAGAGGATGAAGATGTGCAGGCGGTTTATCATAACATGGAGGAGTAGGAAAGCTAAAGGCGTAAGGCAGAAGGTATAGGTTTACGAGAAATTATGGTAATTGGCACTTTGCGTTTATCCAAGGGTTAAAGTCTTATTTGTTTTTACGATATTTATTTAAAATTAATTCTTATGAAAGATAAAGATTTCTTAGTAGTAATTTCTGAAATGTTGAGGAAACAAGATCAACAATCTGAGTTACTGAGTCAACAAATGGACGTTTTAAGTCAACAATCTGTAACACTCACTAAAATAGCCGACACCCTAAATAGTTTTATAGATTTATCTGTAAATCAGTTTGAGCAACAACAAATATTTAACGAAAAGTTTTTAGATAAACTTGATAATATTGGAAAAAAATAATTCTATAGCTATTAAAGCAGGAAATGGGAATAGTAAGTAACAGACGTAAAGACCAAGAATTAAAAGTTGTTTTTAATGATGACAGTTTAATTTTAGAGATAGATGGCAAAGAAACTGCTATTCCCCTTTTATGGTACCAAAATTTATTAAATGCTAGCCCAGCAGATAAAGCAAAATGGAAGCTGAGCAATGATGGCAAAAAAATGATTTGGGAAAATTTAAATATTGAGATTCTGATATGACATTTGAAGAATTTTTCCTGAAAAAGAAAATTGACTTAGATATTTTTAAAAATGACAAGCCTGATATTTATGCTGAGTTTGTTTGGCATTATGAGGAAATGAGCGAAAAAAGTTTTGACCATACTAAAAAGTACTGGTTTAATAATTTGCGCATTGCCTATCCCCTATCAGATGAAAAAGCT
The DNA here is from genome assembly GCF_042684645.1 of Pedobacter alpinus. Classification (NCBI taxonomy): domain Bacteria; kingdom Pseudomonadati; phylum Bacteroidota; class Sphingobacteriia; order Sphingobacteriales; family Sphingobacteriaceae; genus Pedobacter; species Pedobacter alpinus. The sequence continues at coordinate 591,080 of NZ_JBHULV010000008.1, read as the reverse complement.
TTTAAATTAAAAGAAGATTTAAATCTGAATAATTTACCACCAGTTAGAGTAGATAGAGTTGCACAACCTGCAGAAAAAATAATACCTGAAGATGTTCCAGCTTTTAAACCAAGATTTAAAGCACCAACTATTCCAGAAGTTAATGAAAAAGAGGAAGCAGTAGAAAGTTCAGAACCGGCTGCTCCAAAACCTTCCGGATTTAAACCACGTTTTAAAGCAGGAGCAGCTAAAATTGTTGAATCAACCGAAGAAAAAGCAGAAACAACAGTATCAGAGAAAACAACGCCATCTCAAGAAAATGCTATTGTAGCTAAACCAGCAGGTTTTAAACCAAGATTTAAAGCTGGGCTGACTAAAGAAGTTGATGCGGTAGAGAAAAAAGAAGAAACAACAGTACCAGAGAAAACAACGCCATCTCAAGAAAATGCTATTGTAGCTAAACCAGCAGGTTTTAAACCAAGATTTAAAGCTGGGCAAACTAAGACGGTTGATGCCTCTGGCACTGTTGAAAACACAAAAGAAGACGTTAAAGAAAACCAACCGATAGAAAAACCTATTGTATCTAAACCAGCTGGGTTTAAACCAAGATTTAAAGCAGGAGTAACTAAAGAAGTGGAGCCTGTTGAGCAAACATCAGTAACTGAAAAAGAAGATATAAAACCAACTGAGGAAACTTCGGATACTAAACCAATGGGTTTTAAACCAAGATTTAAAGCTCCACCAAAAGAGGATTAATTACGATTTAGCCGTAGAGATTGGTTTTTAAAATCAAGCGCAACTGCCATTCCCATCATTGCCCAAAATATTACTGCAACTTTATCTTGCTCTAAAAAGTTATTTAACAAACCGTGAAAAAAGTAAGTGAGCATAGCTAATAAAATAGCCAAAGCCAATATTTTTATTTCTTTATTGGCTGGGTTATAATAAACCCTCATCAGTATAAAAATAAAGGTTAAAAAAATTGCTAAAATAATAAGCAAGCCAAAAACACCACTTTCTACCAAAGGCCCAAAATATTCGCTATGCATTGATCCCATATCTCCGTGTGTGGTGCTAATACTAGTCATTTCATGCGCTCTTTGAAATGGCGAATATTCAAACATATATGTTCCTGGTCCGTAGCCCAAAAAAGGTTTTTCTAAAAACATTCTATACCCGCTTTCCCATCTATTTAAACGTTCAACATTAGATTCATCTGTGCGTACATTAGAAATAGACTGAATATCTGCTGCAATACTTTTGCCAGACACTGATTTATTGAATTTAACCTTTTGATAAATTTCATCGCTAAAAACTAAACTTAAACCCAAAATTAAAAGCAAGAAAACAAGCATCGTTTTAAACTTTACTTTAAACTTTAATAAAAAGTAAAAAGCCAAAACAAATATCAAACTCAAAACCGCGGCTCTAGAATAAGATAAAGCAACGCCCAAACTTGTTAAACAAATAAATGCAAAATAGATAGTCTTATTAATAAACCCATTATTAGTTTGCTTAGAAAAAAACAGCACTAAAGAAAACACCAAAACAATGCTACAAACTGCGCTGTAAACGGTATGGTCAGCCATAAAGGGTTGCATTACCAACATACATTTTTCTTGAGAAAAACCTACTTTATAATGATTAATAGTGGTATAAATAATAACTAAGCATAAACCAAAACCAAAGGCTGTAAAAAACTTGTTGATATTTTTTGGATTTTTAAAGATAATTGCCCCCCAAAATAAACCAAAAACTATTGTCCATAACCTTGCAAATAAGTATTTAAAAGAAATGATTGGCAAAGTACTGGTAACGGAAGTAATTAAAAGCCAAACCAAGTTTATGATAATTAAAACCACCAGCGGATGCTGAAGTACATTTCTGAAATCTTGTATGTTTTGCAATAACTTAATGCCAAATAAAACAAGCATAAGCAGCATTAAAGGCTCGTTAGGCAAATTAATTACAGAACTACCTATTAAATATTGAATTGAAATTGGCGTACAAAATGCTATTAAATAATAAACGCTCTCAATAGAAAGTAAAAACAATACGACAACTAAAAATGCAGCGGGAATAGCCAAAACATAATATTCTGGAAGGCCATAAGCTAAAAAAGCGCCTAATAATACAGCTCCAAAACTTATAGCATATACTTTTTTAATATCGCTAGCCAAGCTTATCATTAATTTTTAAAGCTTGGTGCTATAAAATTTATGTAGCAAATGGTAAATAAGCTTATTAAAAATGCCGAAAGTGCAAATAAAAATACCATTAACATTTTATTAGGATACTTGCTTTTTTCTGGTACTATTGCTTTCTCAACCAAAAAGCGTTGCGAAATAAAGCCTTTATAATCTAACTCTGCAGCTTCAAATCTTAGTTGTAAGTTTGATAAAGATTCTTGCTCTTTTTTGTAAACGGCTTCCAATTCTAAATATTTACCACTTAATTTCCCAAAATTGGCAACTGTTGGCTGTAAAGATTGATAAGTAGCTATTGCTGCCGCTAGTTTACCTTTTGCTCGAATAATAGTGGTATCGGGCAGTTTACTTTGATAACTTTCGTAAACTTTTACTCTGGCTTCCTCTGCTTTTACTTGGGTTTGCGCTTTAACTATGGCTTCACTTAAAACTTCAGATTGTGCTTCATAGTCAAAAATTCCTTTTGCCCTAATTTGGCTCAGTTGCTTTAAAATGGAATCAACCTCTGTTTGCTTTTTTTTGTAAGCCAGTTTAATTAATCCGTAAGCTTGCTCTCCTCTAATTTGCTGAATTTGGCTGCGCATACTATCCAAACAAACTAAAATATAGTTTGCCATGTTAGCAGCTAAAACAGCATCAACATCTTTTACTAAAATCTTAATTGCTAAAAAATCTGTTCTTTTAAACTCAACATTATCTTTAAACTCTGCTCTGGCTTTAGTTTTAGGAAATTTTGCGGCGGCATCAATGCCATAATGTGCTGTCAAATTAAATTGATTAATTACTTTATCTTTAAGATGATCAGAATTTAAAAGCTCCAAAGTTTGATCTATTTGTTCTTCATCACCAAAACTCATAAAGTTTTCCAAGTTATTATCTGCTAATAAAGATTGAGAAATCGAATTATTTCCTGGGATGTAAAAAGTAGTATAAGCTTCGTACTTTGGAGTAATTACGAAAGCTAAAATCAAACCTATTAAAGCTCCAAAAAAAGTAATTAAAAAAATATGAAGACGATATTTATTGGCTAATTTAATAACATCAACTAAATCAAAATTGGCTTGGTTATTTGGCATACTAAAATTAAAACTGTGAATTTAAATATAATAATTGCTTAAAAAAGCAAAAAAAATGATTGTACATCAACTTATCATTTTCCGAATTTTCTTAACATCAAAAAACCTAAAAAACACCCCAACAATAGTTGATAACGAAAAGTAAATGACCAAACTAAATACCCAATTAATTGAAATTTTAGTCAACAAGGAACCTAATAAACACAGTAACCCCGCATAAAGCAATAATTTTATCCAAATTATAGGTTCAAAACTGTATTTAAAGTAAGTATAATATAAAACTGAATATAATAAACCCACTATGGCAAAACTTAATAAAGAACTTAAAGCCGCACCTAAAGCCTGATAATTTGGAATTAACAACAGATTTAAACCAACATTAATGAGTAAACCCATGGCCGATATAAAATTTAAAAGCTTTAAACTATTTTTAGCAGTAAATAATGTACTAAACACATAATAGAGCGCTATTAATGGTAAACAAAACATCAAAACTCCAAAAATTAAAGCCAAATTTTCTGTGGCTTTTTCTAGATAAAATAGCTGCATTAAAGGGTTTCTATAAAACCAACTTGCAAAAGCTAAAATTAAACTTGCGGATACTAAAAACACAAAGCTTTGTTTTACAATTACCTCTATCTGTTTTTTATTATTAATAAGTTTCCCAATTACAGGATATAAAAAAGAGGCAAATAAAATAGAGAACATGGTTGCGGCATCTAAAAACCGATATGCTGCCGCATAAACTCCTGTTTCATGTGCACCATTATCTAAAATTTTATCAAGCATAATCACATCAACCCTGTTATATGCCACCACTAAAAATGCAAAAACAGCAAAAGGGAAAACGCTCTTAATCAACTGGAAATCAAATAGAATATGTTTTCTTACAAATACAGAGATTTTACGCTTGTTTAAATAATAGATGCATATTAATAAACTAATTATTACTGCCAACAACTGGGCAATTGCATAAAACTTAATGGTCCAAATAAAAGCAGTGTTTAAATATAGTAAAGGGATAAAGAAAACAATTAGAATGCTTTTATCTAGTACAGAAAAAATTACATCAATATTTAGCAGCTGATGACCTTTTAAAAAACTTCGGAAATAAGTTAAAAGTGAATACCCAATTTGATACATAATTAATAAGAAAACTAACTGGTAATCTTCTAATCCCAAAATAAAAGAGCCCACCAATGTTATTACTAAATACAGTATTGATAAAATAATTTTCAGATAAAGCAGACCAGAAATTTGCTTTACATCACTTTTATCTTTACTTAATTGGTTAATTAAAAAATTATTTAAGCCAGGGTCGTTAATGATGGATAAAATTAAAGTATAATTGAGAATACTGTAATAGGTGCCATATTGGGCAAAACCAACACTCAATTGCACTTTACGCTCAATAAAAAAAATCCAAATTAGCTTAACAAATACATTAACTAATAAAAGCAGCGTTACCTGCCCGGCAAATTTTTTGTTTGTCATTCAATGGCAAAATAAATCATTAATCATTAAACAACAATTTTATTATGCGTTTGCATATCTTTAGCCATAAATCAACCAAAGTAAATTGCGAATAGCCGTTAATACACGTTTATTAAAAAAGAATAAATTAGAAGGAATTGGTAGGTTTACTTACGAAACCTTACGAAGCATGGTGCTTAAACATCCAGAGGTTGAGTTTATATTTTGCTTTGACCACAAATTTGACTCCGAGTTTATTTTTGCACCAAATGTTAAAGGTTTGGTTATTCATCCTCCAGCCAAACACCCATTTCTTTACTATATATGGTTTCAACATTGTTTACCACGAGTTTTAAAAAAACATAAAATAGATTTACTGCTTTCGCCTGATGGTTATTTGCCTTTAAATACAAAAATTAAAACTTTGGCAGTTATACATGATATAGCTTTTGAACATTTTGAAAATGGAGTGAATTGGCTAGAGCAAAAATATTATAACTATTATTTCCCAAAATTTGCAAACCAAGCAACACGGATAGCAACCGTTTCTGAATTTAGCAAACAAGATTTGGTAAACACTTATCAAATTAGTGCGGATAAAATAGATGTGGTTTATAATGGCGTTACTGATGCCTTTAAACAGCTATCAAACAGCCCAAAACCGCTAATTCCGTATTTTATTTGTGTTGGCGCCATTCATCCTCGTAAAAACATTCTTAACTTATTAAAAGCGTTTGAGGCTTTCAGAAAACAAAACCCAACTTTTAAACATCAATTAATTTTGGCAGGCCGCAGAGCTTGGAAAACATCTGTTTTGGATAAACATTTAAAAACTATGACTTTTAAAACAGATGTTATTTTTAAAGCTGAATTATCTGATGATGAAATAAACCTGCTGCTAAATAATGCTACTGCCAGTATTTACCCTTCTTATTTTGAAGGTTTTGGCTTACCGGTTATTGAGGCTTTTAGTTGTGGTACCCCTGTAATTACCAGCCAAGAAACCGCAATGGAAGAAATTTCAAAAGGTGCTGCTCATTTATTTAACCCTAACAATTTTAAAGAATTAACGCGAAAAATTTACGAACAAGCTGCTGGAATTGCAGATAATCAACAAAAAATTATTTTAGGTTTAAAATTAGCAAAACAGTATAATTGGGAAAATACCTCAAAATTACTTTGGCAAGCCATATTAAAAACAATAAACTAAATGCTATTACCTTTTTACCAAAATGAATTTTTAGAAGCCGGTTGCGATGAAGCTGGCAGAGGATGTTTAGCAGGGCCTGTTTTTGCCGCTGCCGTTATTTTACCTAAAAATTTTAACCATCCTTTATTAAATGATTCTAAACAAATTAAAGAAAAAGACCGTTTTATTTTAAGGAAAGAAATTGAAGAAACTGCAATAGCTTTTGCTGTGGGGATGGTAGATCATCAAGAAATTGATAAAATAAATATTTTAAATGCTTCATTCTTAGCAATGCATAGAGCAGTAGAAAAACTAACCATTAAACCAGATTTTCTAATTATAGACGGAAATAGATTTAACGTGTATCCAAATATTAAACATCAATGTATTGTTAAAGGTGATAGCAAATACTTCTCTATTGCTGCCGCTTCTATTTTAGCCAAAACCTACCGAGACGATTTTATGGCTGCAATTGACAGTGAATTTCCAGCCTATCAATGGAAAAAAAATAAAGGCTACCCAACAATTGTGCACAGAAATGCGGTATTAGAATTAGGTTTTAGCCCCTACCACAGAAAAACTTTTAAAGTAAGTAATCCACAGCTATCCATTTTTTAGTATTTTGCAATTATGCGCATCCTTGTTATCACAAATAGAGTCCCATTTCCTGCCGATGGCGGCTATGCAATTGTGGTACACAACTCTTTAAAAGCGCTGTTAGATTTAGGTTGTAACATTACTTTGTTTAGTTTAAATACTACAAAACACTATGTTAATATTAAAGATATCAACGACCCTATTTTATCAAAAATTAAGTTTCAGCACTATAAAATAGACAATAGGGTAAAAGCTAAAGATGCTTTTGTGAATCTTTTTTCGCAACAATCTTATAACATCAGTAGATTTTATCATTTAGGCTGTGCAAATAAATTGGCGCATTTATTAAAAAACGGAAATTTTGATATCGTTCAATTTGAAGGCTTACAAGTTACGCCGTATATAAATGTTGTAAAAGTAAATTCGAAAGCCAAAATAATTTACAGGGCGCACAATATCGAGCATCAAATCTGGAAAAGACTCACCATTAAAGAACCCTTTTTACTAAGAAAACTATACCTTCATTTATTAAGTAAAAGGCTGCAACGTTTTGAGTTTGATGTTTTAGACAAATTTGATTGTATTTTAGCCATCAGTTTTGTTGATGAACATTTTTTTATTGATGCTGGTTACAAAAACAAAGTTCACACTTTCCCTGTTGCTGTTAATATTGATGAGTATGTGAATGATTATCAGCTATCTCCAAATAAAAGTTTAGGTTATATAGGTTCTATGGATTGGCGACCAAATATTGAAGGTTTAGACTGGTTTCTAGATAAAGTTTGGCCATCTATTAAACAATTAGGCTCCGGTATTACTTTCCATTTGGCTGGTAAAAACATCCCAAAAAGTTACGAGATTTTAGAAGGCGAATCTTTTATTATGGAAGGCAAGGTTGATAATGCGAAAGAATTTATAGCCCGCCAACATGTGCTCATAGTTCCCTTGCTTTCTGGCAGTGGCATGCGTGTTAAAATTATTGAAGCCATGGCTTTGGGTAAATGCATTATTGCCACTTCAATTGCTGCTGAAGGTATTAGCTATCAACATGATAAAAACATTTTAATTGCTGATACTGTTGACGATTTTTACAAACAAATATTACGCTGTTTTACCGATAAAACATTGATTAACCGTATTGGCGAGGGTGCCAAAAAATTAGTCGATAAAAATCATAATCAAAAAAAACTTGGCGAAAAACTTTTGGTTGTTTATGAAGAACTTCTTCAAGAAGAAAATTAAATTTTATTAATTTCGCAATTCAATTTCATATCCATAATCTTATTAAATAAATGAAAAATACCGCCTTAACAGCTAAGCATGTTTCTTTAGGTGCCAAAATGGTTCCGTTTGCAGGTTTTAATATGCCCGTTCAATATAAAGGAATTAACATTGAACACCTTGCAGTTAGAAATGCCGTAGGTGTTTTTGATGTAAGCCACATGGGCGAGTTTATTTTAAAAGGAGAAAAGGCTTTAGATTTAATACAACAAGTTTGCAGTAATGATGCTGCTAAGTTGGTTGATGGTAAAATTCAATATTCTTGCCTTCCAAATAAAGATGGCGGTATAGTTGACGATTTATTGGTTTACCGGATAGACCATAAAACTTATATGTTGGTGGTTAACGCATCTAATATTGATAAAGATTGGGATTGGATCAGCAGCTTTAACACTTATGGTGTAGATATGAAAAACATATCAGACCGTACTTCATTACTTGCAATACAAGGCCCAAACGCTGCCAAAGCTCTGCAAAGCTTAACCGAGGTTAATTTGGAAGAAATGGAATACTATACTTTCAAAAAAGGGAAATTTGCAGGTATTGATAATGTTTTAATTTCGGCAACCGGTTATACTGGTGCAGGAGGTTTTGAAATTTATTTTGATAACGAAAATGCCGAAGCAATTTGGGCCGCTGTTTTTAAAGCTGGCGAAGCTTATGACATACAACCCATTGGATTAGCCGCTAGAGATACTTTACGGTTAGAGATGGGTTTCTGTTTATATGGTAATGATATTGACGACACCACCTCCCCTATTGAAGCGGGCTTGGGCTGGATTACAAAATTCACCAAAGATTTTAACAATTCTGAAGCCCTGTTAAAACAGAAAAAACAAGGCGTAAGCAAAAAATTAGTTGGTTTTGAAATGATTGATAGAGGAATTCCTCGTCATGATTATGAAGTTGTTGATGCAGAAGGAAATGTGATTGGCAAAGTAACGTCTGGTACACAATCTCCATCTTTACAAAAAGCAATTGGAATGGCTTATGTGCAAACAGATTTAGCAAAAGAAGACCAAGAAATTTTTATTAAAATTAGAGACCAAAAAGTAAAAGCCAAAGTGGTTAAATTCCCTTTTTATAAAGTGGATTTATAAGATTTGAAAAATGGCAATAAAAAACAAATGCATTGAAGTAAATGGGGTTAAAGTAACTATAAATTTTACCAACCAAGCAGATTTTATTTCGCTAACTGATATTGCTAGATTTAAAAATTTAGATAGAACTGATACGATTATTCAAAATTGGTTAAGAAACAGAAATACGATAGAACTTTTAGGTTTTTGGGAACAGCTTTATAACCCGAATTTTAAACCCATCGAATTCGATGGGTTTAGAAAACAAGCTGGCTTAAATAGTTTTACGCTTACCCCTAAACAATGGGTTGAGAAAACTGAAGCAATTGGGATAGTATCAAAAGCAGGTAAGTTTGGAGGAACATTTGCTCATAAAGATATTGCATTTGAATTTGCTTCTTGGATCTCTATTGAATTTAAACTTTATTTAATCAAAGAGTTTCAAAGATTAAAGGACGATGAAAGCGAAAGGCTAAAATTAGACTGGAATCTTCAAAGAACATTAGCTAAAGTAAATTACCATATACATACAGACGCTATTAAAGAAAACCTTATTCCAACAGAAATTTATAAAAATAAAATACCATTAGTTTACGCAAGCGAGGCAGATATTTTAAACGTAGCTTTATTTGGAATAACAGCCAAACAATGGCGTGATAAAAATTCTGAGGAAAACGGAAACATCAGAGATCAGGCAACTTTAGAACAACTAGTAGTACTTTCTAATCTTGAAAGTATAAACGCTATTCTCATAAATCAAGGCTTATCACAAAGTGATAGGTTAATTCAACTCAACCAAATAGCCATTACCCAAATGAAATCACTTTTGAAAAGTGTGGCTTTAAAAAAATTAAAATCATCATAAAATTTATGCAAAAAAGAAATATTGAAGTTTGCTTAACACCAGCTTTAATCTCACTGTACGATTTAAAGAACTCCATTGTTGTTGTTATAGACATTTTTAGAGCTACCAGCTCTATTTGTTACGGAATAGAAAACGGAGCAAATGCAATTATACCTGTTGCAACAGTAGAAGAATGTAAAAACTACGAAAAAGAGGGTTACTTATTAGCTGCCGAACGTGACGGTAAAGTGGTAGAAGGTTTCAATTTTGGAAACTCTCCTTTTGCATATACCACCGAAAAGGTAAAAAACAAAACAATTGTTTTAACCACAACTAATGGCACTCATGCCATTAACGAATCTAAAAGAACTGCATACCAAATAATAATTGGTTCTTTTTTAAACTTAGATGCTATTTGCGATTATCTAAAATCGCAAGATAAAGATGTGCTTTTACTTTGTGCAGGTTGGAAAAACAAATTCAATTTAGAGGATACCATTTTTGCAGGTGCTGTAGTAAATCAGCTTAAAACTGAAAATTATATTTTAGATGATAGCAGCATTGCGGCAGATGATTTATACCAACAAGCTAAAGATAATTTAGAAGCTTATACAGCTAAAACATCACACAGTGAGCGCTTAAAAAAACTAGGAATTGAAGAAGATATAAAGTTTTGCCTAAACGTAAATATTACCAAAAGCATCCCAGTATTAGTTAACGATAAACTGATTAAAATGTAAAACCCTCAGCTTTATCTATTCAAATCTTTACAAAGCAAAACCATCAAATAACTTAAATTGGTTTAGCTTTATAAAAACGTTAATTAATCAATTATTAATATATGAAAAAACACATTTTAATAGCTTGCTTATGTTCTGGTGCATTATTTCTTCAAGCACAAGATAAAGTAGCTCAAAAATACGCAACTACAATTACTAAAGAAGATGCCTTTAAAAGACTAAGCATATTAGCTGCTGATGATTTTGAAGGAAGGGAAACTGGAAAAGCAGGAGCACAAAAAGCAGCAGAGTATATCAAATCTCAATTTGCATCTTTTGGATTAAAAGCCCCAGTTAATAACAGTTATTTTCAAGATTTAGATTTAAAAGAAAAATCATCAATAACCCGCAATGTAATTTTAAATGGATCTCCTTTAACATTTTTGAAAGATTTTTATACACTGCCAAATGATTTCATCGACATAAAAAAAACTTATAAAAACTTTGTTTTTGTTGGTTATGGCATTGCATCTGATAAATACGATGATTTATCAAACCAAAACTTAGAAGGAAAAGTTGCTATAGTTTTAATGGGCGAACCTGTTGTTAATGGTAAATCATTAATAAGCGGGACAGAAAAAATGTCTGACTGGACAAGTAGTAGATCTAAAAAAGCAACTGCTTTAGCTGCTAAAAATCCTGCTGCAATTATTTTCTTAAACCCTTCTATGGCAAGAATGAGTGCTAATGCAGCCTACTTTAATAGAGCTTCACTTGAGTTGGGTAAAAAAGAAACTAAGGAAAAACCCTTAACAATTTATGCTTCGGAAAGTGCGATAAATAGTTTAATGGAAGCTACAGGTAAAACCGTTAGTCAACTTACTGAAAGTATAAAAGAAACTCAGAAACCTGCGTCTATTTCTTTTAACGCAAATTTAGATGTTAATTACGAATCAAAATATACCGTAATTGAAGCTAAAAATGTGCTTGGGTTTTTAGAAGGAAACGACCCAATTCTTAAAAAAGAAATAATTATAATATCAGCTCATTACGACCATATTGGTGTTGGCGAAGACGGTGATGTTTTTAATGGTGCAGATGATGATGGATCTGGAACTACTGGCGTCCTAGAAATCGCTGAAGCTTTTGCAAAAGCAAAAAAAGATGGAAAAGGTTCTAAAAGAAGTATTTTATTTTTAACAGTAGTTGGTGAAGAAAAAGGTTTATTAGGTTCAGAATGGTATTCTGATAACCCAGTATTTCCTTTAGAAAATACCATTACCAATTTGAATATTGATATGATTGGAAGAGTTGGCGAAGAATATAAAGGAAAAGAAGATTCAGCTAATTATGTTTATTTAATTGGTTCTGATAAATTAAGCTCAACCTTAAAGCTAATTAACGAAAACGCTAATAAAACTTATACCAATTTGGTATTAGATTATAAATATGATGATCCGGCAGACCCTAATAGGTTCTACTACCGTTCAGATCATTACAACTTCGCAAAGCATAATATTCCAATTATATTTTACTTTAATGGAGTGCATGAAGATTACCACAAAAAAACCGATGAGATTAAAAAGATAAATTTCCCACTGTTAACCAAGAGAGCTCAACTGGTATTTTACACCGCTTGGGATTTGGCTAATAGAAGCGAAAAACCAAAGGTTGACAAGCAAAATGATATGAAAAACTAAACGAAAAATTAAAGGCACAAAAAAAGGGATAAAAAATTATCCCTTTTTTTATTTGCAATAAAATCTTTGACCTAAGAAGCTAACTTAACAGGATTAAGTCTTAAAAACAGATTCTCGAAGTTTATTGTATTTCCACTTAACCAATTCAGAAAAGCAAAAACTCCTGTATTCTCTTTCTTGTTCCCAACCGTTTCTAAAACAAACTTATTCATTGCAGCCGGGATAACTTGTTCGCTCAAAGTTTTAGCATCGTTAATATTCAAATTAAAATATTTATTTAAACGATTAGCATATTTATTTACCATCATGTTTGTTAAATCCTGATAAACAGCATCTTTCCCCTTAAAAAAGGACATCAATTCACCAACCTTACCATTATCTAACTTGCTTTTTAACACGTCAACAATAACACCAGTTGCCTCATTAATTGCAGCATCTATTGTTCCTTCTTTAATTTCAGATGTTAAAAAAGCTTGTTTACTTTCTTTAACAATTTGGCTAAGTTTTTCAAACATGATTACAAATATTTAGTGATTAACAATTACATTTCAAATAAGGGATTTAATTATCATAATTTCAAACAAAAAGCTCAAATATTTTTATAAATACAAATATTTGACAAACCTATTAAGTGTTTTGAAATTTGGAGATAAAAAAAGGAAATCTTTAATAAAATAGATTTCCTTTTAATATATATTAGTTGTTTGTTTACTAGTTACCAGTAGCAGTCTTTGCTTCTTGCTTCATTTTTGCATTAGCAACAATTACAATTTCTACCCTACGGTTTAAGCCCATGCCTTCAGCAGTATCATTTGTTGCAATTGGCTCAGATTCTCCTTTTCCAACAACTTTCAATCTACTATTTGCAACACCTTGAGATACCGCATAACTTTTAACTGAGGCAGCTCTTCTTTCAGATAAACTCATATTGTAGCTATCACTTCCAGAAGCATCAGTATGTCCAATAACCATTATGTCAGTATCAGGATATTTATTTAATGATGCTGCTAAATTGTCTATATTTTGTTTTGCATTTGCTTGCAATTCAGATTTATCAACTCCGAATAAAATCCCAGAATCAAATTTGACAATAATTCCTTCTTCATACGGAATAACTTCTGCCCCAGGAATACTTTGTTGAATTTCTTGAGCTTGTTTGTCCATCTTTTTACCAATAAATGCTCCTGCTGTACCACCAAGCGCACCTCCTATAATAGCGCCCACAGCTGTATTTCCAGCTTTTTTACCAATTAATGCACCAATAGTTCCACCAGCAGCTGCGCCAATTCCCGCACCTTTTTGTGTATTAGTTAAAGATTTACATGCAGGCATGATAGCTGACGTTCCTATAACTGCCATTAAGCCTAATGCTGTAGCTTTTAATTTATTAATTTTCATAATTTTATTTGTTGTGATTTATAAAGCCAACTACACAAAGAAAATGCCAAAAAAATATTATTCTTACTTTTGTTTAAGATGGATATAAATCAAATAAAAAGAATAGCAATAATAGGATGTGGTTGGTTGGGCTTTCCACTTGCAAAACATTTTCAAAAAAACGGTTATTTAGTTAATGGCTCTACAACAAATATTAATAAACTCCAATTATTAGCAGAAAATAACATTGCCCCTTTTTTAATACAATTGCCAAATACTATTGATGAAAATAGTTTAGCTCACTTTTTAAATGCAGATTTATTAATTATAAACGTACCACCCGGAAGAAGTGAGGAAAAAGGAGCTAATTATGGTGATAAAATGGAGCATTTAAAAACTGAAGTTTTAAAGTCCAACATTAAAAAAATAATTTTCATTTCTTCAACATCTGTTTACGATGAAAATAATGGTTGGCATACAGAAGAAAGCAACAGCTTTGCAAACACAGCATCTGGTTTAAGAATGTTAGCTGCAGAAAAAACATTTACAGCTGTAAAAGAATTAGATGTAACGGTTATAAGAATGGCCGGATTAATTGGCCCAGAAAGACATCCCGGAAGATTTTTCGCAGGAAAAGAAGCTATCCCTAATGGACTAGTGCCTGTTAATTTGATTCATTTAGAGGATTGTATTGGCGTAATTGAACAAATTATTAATCAATCACTTTGGAACCAAACATTTAATGCTGCTGCACCAACGCACCCAAGCAAAAGTGATTTTTACGATTTAGCCAGCAGGCAGCTTTACAACAAAAGAGCACAATTTATAAAAGAGAAAAAAGATTTTAAGATTATTAGTGCTGATAAAATCGTATCAACAGGGTATCAATTTAAACACCCTGATTTAATGCAATGGCTTGTTCAAAATCATCAAAATTAAACGATGCTTTGTCTAAAACATCCCAAGTAGAATCAGAAAGCAACCTAACAATAGATAAATACCGACTAAAAGATTGAGAACGACCCCATTCATTGGGTGCAATCATGCTAACTAAAAATTCGCCTGCTTGCTTTTTTTCGTACAGATGATATACTTGCCCCATTACAGGTTTAAAGCGTATTTCGGCTTTATAAATTAGCTCAGATATTTTTAAACGGTCTTCAATTTCTTTAACCTGCTGCATAATAAGTTCTGCTTGCTTACGTAACATATCAATTTGTTGATGTGCCTGCATGTGCATTGCCTCCACTGCATTTGCGGTTACCTTATTTTTATCAATCGGTTTAATAACCGGAGAACTTACCGACAAAGGAACAGGAGAAAACTTTGCCTCGCCAGTATAATAACTACTTTTTTCTTTATTCATAATCTTTAAACCTAAATTTATGCTTTTGGTTTTGAATCCGTTAAAAAACTAAACATTTTTATTTATTAAGTTTAAACCCAACTATTAAAAGAAATATGGAAAAATTCAGCTGCTTAATTATTGAAGAAAACACAAAAGATGTATTACAGCTATCAGAAATATTAAACTCTTTTAAATATTTAGAAATTATTGGTAACACAGAGAACGTAAAAGAAGGTTTAAATTTATTGAACACTTTAGAACCACAAATTCTTTTCTTAAATTTTCAGCTCAATAACACCAATAAATCTCAGCTATTAGAAAAAGTAAAGAAACAACCTACCATCTTTTTTATTATTGATGATGATCATGAAACCAAGAAAAACTTCGAATTAAACGGATTTAAATATATTGTTAAACCATATCATCAAACTCAAATTAAACAAGCGTTAGATAGTATCATGCAAACCCATAATCAGTTAGCTACTAAAATGCAAAGCTTATTGGGTAAATTAAAATTTGAAGATTAATTAATAAACCCTACATAATAAACCTTTTAAATACTCACCTTCTGGAAAAGAAATTCTAACCGGGTGATCTTCTGGTTGAGTAAATTGATGAATAATTTGCACTTCTTTACCGGCATCTAAAGCTGCCCAGGCAATTATTTGCTTAAAAGTTTCCATATCCACAGCTCCAGAACAGCTAAAAGTAGCCAACAAACCACCTTCTTTTAAAACATGCATTCCTAATCTATTCAAATCTTTATATGCTCTTGCCGCTCTATCTAAAGCAGAACGAGAGGGTGCATATTTAGGTGGGTCTAAAACTACAATATCAAATTCTTCTCCTGCCTCTTTAAATATGCGTAATTGCTTATTTACATCACTTTGTATGGCTTCGTGTTTTATGCCTTCAAACTTATTTAAAATGATATTCTTTTTTAAAGTCTCAATAGCTAAAGCAGAACTATCAACAGAAACAACTTCCGCTGCTCCTTTTGCCATCGCGTTTAAAGAAAAACCTCCGCTATAGCTAAAACAATCTAACATCCGTTTTCCTTTAGCATAGTTTGCCAACAAATCTCTGTTAAACCTTTGGTCGCAATAAAAACCAGATTTTTGACCTTCTACAATATTAATATTGTATTTGATACCATTTTCTTTTACCTCCACAAAATCTGGAGGCAAAGTACCCCAAACTAAACCTTCTGTGGCAGCTAAACCATCATGCGCTCTGGCACCAATATCACTTTTATCAAAAATACCTTTAGCACCAGTTAGCCTTTGCAACTCATCTAATATTACAGGTTTTAGGCTTTCCATACCCGATGTTAGTATTTGTACCGCTAAATAATCTGCGTATTTATCAGCAATTAGACCTGGCAAATAATCAGATTCACTAAAAACTAACCTACAAGTATTGTTATCTGCATTAATTAAATGCTTTCTATTATTAAAGGCTGCTTGCAAGCGTTTTCTATACCAAGCTTCATTAGGTAAAATTTCTTGGTCCCAACTTAAAACTCTAATTGCAACTCTAGATTCATTATTATAATATCCATAAGCCAAAAACTCATCATCATAGGCATATACAGTCACCAATTCTCCGTTTTCGGGCTTTCCTTTAACATTTTGTAATGCTCCAGAAAAAATCCAAGGATGACGTTGTAAAACAGCTTTTTCTTTACCCTTTTTTAATATAATTGATACCATAAGCCACAAAGGTATAATAAAGCTTTTTTTTAAACTCAAATAATCTAACAATTATGCAACATATTTATAAATGCCTTATTTATTGATATATATAATCTAAATAAATTTTATGCTTTGTTGTGTAAATTTGTATCTTGCGCCCTCGAAAAATAAAACATAATTACAATATGGGTATAATGGGTTTTTTGCGTGACCGAGCAGGTGTAATCATTGTGATTGCTATCGGTGTGGCAATTGTTGCGTTTCTATTAGGTGATGCGATACAAAGTGGACAAGGTTTTATATCTGAGTCGCAAAGTGAAATTGGTGAGGTGGGAAATGAAACTATTTCTTACAAAGATTTTAATGAAAAAGTAGAACAAAATTCTGCGCAATTTAAACAGCAAATGGGAAGTTTAAACCCACAAATGACTGCTTACGTTGTAGAAAACACTTGGAACCAAACAGTTTCTGGTATTATCTTAAAAAAACAAACAGAAGATTTAGGATTAACCGTTGGCGAGTCTGAACTTTTTGATTTATTGTTTGACAATCCTTCTCAACAAGTTCAACAAATTTTCTCTAACCCACAAACAGGTGTGTATGATAGAGCAACAGCTTTAAATTCGAGAAAAAGTGCTGATACAGACCCAACCGGTCAATTAAAATCTCAGTGGATTGCATTAGAAGAGAATGTACAACAACAAAGAATTAACGAGAAGTATATTAACTTAGTTAAAAATGGCATATATGTTAACTCTTTAGATGCTAAAGATGATTATACCAACAGAAACAAATTGGTTAATTTTGAGTACGTATTTAAAGATTATGCTTCTGTACCTGATGCTGAAGTAAAAGTTACTGATGCTGATTACAAAGAGTACTACGAGCAAAATAAATACAAGTTTAAAAACGCTACTGAAACCAGAACGTTTGAATATGTTGCTTTTGATGCTGCGCCCTCTAAACAAGATACTTTAGACGCTAAAGTAGCAATTGATAAAATTACTGAAGGCTTTAGAACCTCTACAAATGATTCTTTATTTGTAGCAATCAATGCGGATACAAAAACTCCTATAGTTTATCAAAAGAAAGGTCAATTAGAGCCTGCTTTAGATTCTGTAATGTTTGGTGCAAGCAAAGGTTTTGTTTACGGTCCGTTTTTCTCTAATGGCACCTACAAAGTAGCTAAACTGGTTGATTCTAGAGTTAGTCCTGATTCTGTTAAAGCTCGTCATATTTTGATTAACCCAGCTACAGAAGGTGGTATGGATAAAGCTTTAGCTAAGGCTGATTCTTTAAAGAAATTAATTTTAGGTGGTGCTAATTTTGCTGCATTAGCTACACAATATGGCACTGATGGTTCTAAAGATAAAGGTGGAGATTTAGGTACTTTTACAAGAGGATCAATGATTCCAGCTTTTGAAGATGCCGTATTTAATGGAGCAGTTGGCCAAACAATGGTTTTGCAAACTCAATTTGGAGTACACGTTATTAATATCCAAAATCAAATTGGTTCTTCAAGAGTTGCTAAAGTGGCTGTAGTTGATAAAGCTTTGGCGCCAAGTTCTGTAACTGAGCAAGCTGCGTATCAAAAAGCACAAAGCTTTATAAGCAACGTGAGCAACCAAACTTCTTTTGATGAAAACGCTAAAAAACAAGGTTTAAATAAATTATTAGGGACTGATGTTGGACCATTACAAGGTTCCTTACCTGGTTTAGAGGATGCAAGAACTTTAATACGTTGGGTTTTTAATGCAGATAAAGGCGATGTATCTAACGAGATTTTTGACATTGGTGATAAATATGTTGTTGCGGTTTTAACAGCGGTTAAACCAGAAGGTACTTTGTCTCTAGAAGATGTTAAAAAACAAATTGAACCAGATGTTAAAAGACTTGCGCAAGCTAAAGTATTAAAAACTTCCTTTGAAAAAGCAGTTTCTGGAGTATCAAACATAGCACAAGTAGCACAAAAAACAGGTACAACTGTTACCCCAGTAGAAAACGTTGTTTTTGCCAATCCAGTTATCCCTGGTATAGCTCAAGAAAACAAAGTTATTGGAAGTATTTTTGGTTCTCAGCCTAATAAACTATCTAAAGTAATTGAAGGTGATAGGGGTGTTTATGTATATACTGTAAAAAGTTTTACTAATCCACCGGCTTTAACAAATGTTTTAAAAGTTAAAGAACAAATGGAACAATCTATTAGCCAGCAAGTTGACGCTTCTGTTTTTGAAGTTTTACGTAAAAAAGCTGATGTAAAAGATTTTAGAGCTAAGTTTTATTAATAGTAAAATACTTAATTTTAAAGCCGAGGTTGATAACAATCCTCGGCTTTTTTAGTTTTATAGAATTATGGATATTCAAGAAAACATTGTTAACAAAGTTGCGCAAAGCGGATTAATATCTTTTGATTTAGCAGATTTACACCAAGCTGGAGAAAGAGTAGTTTATGATATAAAAGATAACCTTTTTCATGGTTTAATGCTGAGAGAAAAAGATTTTAGAGAATTTCTTAAAGAGCACAACTGGGGAAGTTATACTGGTAAAAATGTAGCAGTAATTTGTTCTGCAGATGCCATTGTGCCAACTTGGGCATATATGCTTTTGGCGTCAAAATTAGCTCCATTTGCTAATTATACTGTTTTTGGAGATTTAGAATTATTGGAGACTATACTTTATTTAAATGCCTTAGATAAATTAGATTTAAGCAAATACAAAGATCAACGCTTAGTAATAAAAGGCTGTGGAGATATTTACGTACCTACTGCAGCATTTGTAGCTATTACAACAAAGTTGAGTACAATAGCTAAAAGCATCATGTACGGAGAGCCTTGTTCTACAGTACCCATATTTAAACGTAAAGATTAATTTGGTTCATTTTTTGCAATAATCTTAACTATGAGAAAGCATATTTTAACATTAATCTTGATAGCTTTTGTTTTTGGTAATGGTTTTTCCCAAACCATAGACTATTTAGACAAATCTGCTTTTAAAGCTGGAGAAACTATAAAATACAAATTAAAGTATGGTTTTTTTACGGCGGCAGAAGCAACTATACAGGTTTTAGCTACTGATGTAAAATTAAACAACAAACCTACTTACCATTTATTGGTACAAGGCCAAACATCTGGCTCTTTTGATGTTTTTTATAAAGTTAGAAACAGATATGATTCATATATAGATAAAGACAATTATAGTCCTTATTTATATACCGAAAACGTAAGAGAAAACAAATATACCAGAAATGATAAAGCTAGATTTTACCAAAATGAAAAAAAAGTAGTTGCTACCAAAGGAACATTTAAATCTCCTGTTAACCAAACATTTGATTTGGTGAGTGCCTATTACTTTACAAGAAATTTAGATTTAAAAGGGATTAAAGTTGGAGACAAAATTGTACTTAACTACTTCTTAGATGACGAGGTTACGCCATTAACTATTGAGTATTTTGGTAAAGAAATTATTAAAACAAATTTAGGTCAGATAGCTTGTTTAAAATTTAGTCCTTCTATTAGACCTGGACGAGTATTTAAAAAAGACAGTAGATTGTTTCTTTGGATTAGCGATGATGCAAATAGAATACCGGTAAAAGCACAAGCAGAGGTTTTAGTGGGGTCTATTAATATGGAAATCTCATCTGCAAGTGGTTTGGTTAAACCTCTAAATACGCAGTAGATTTGTAATGTATAAAGAGAAAAAAACGACTAATCTAGCTCAACTAAATTCAATAATTTAGACTGTGTAATAAAATTATGTTTAATTATTCTTTTGGAAAAAATTAAAAAAATCAATAACTTAATTAATAATCTTTCTGAAATACTTAAATTCTTACCTATAATTTAGTAATTAAAATTTTATCTATCCTTTGGCCATCCATATCAATCACCTCTAATGAAAACTTATTCCAAACGCATGTTTCACCAGTTTTAGGGATATGATTTACTATGGAAATAAATAATCCTGCCACAGTGGTAAATGCCCTATTTTCTTCTTCATCTAAAACATTAAAATAAGTTAAAAGCTCATGGTAAGGTAATTGACCATCTACTAACCATGATTCATCATTTCTTTTTAGAATCTGAAAATCTTCTTGATCTAGTTCAACCGAATCACCAATAAGCTCATCGAGAATATCATTTTTAGTAATAATCCCCTGAAGAGATCCATATTCATCTAAAACGATAGCACTATGGCACCTCTTTACCTTAAATTGCTCTAAAACCTTGTATGCCGCCATACTTTCTGGTAAATAAATAGGCGTAGTTAAATTGGCTTTTATATCAAATTTATCAAACCCTGATGCTTTACTAAACAACTCTTTAACAGCTATAAAACCAATTAAGTTATCAATAGACTGCTCACAAACAGGGTAAACAGAGTGAGGGTACTTGTTCACTATGTTTCTAATAGCGGCTAAATCATCTTTCAAATTAATCCAAACCATTTCATGCCTGGGAGTCATCAACTGGCTTACATTCCTATCACCCAAAGAAAAAACTCGTTTGACAATATCGTGTTCTATTTCGTCTATTTCTCCTCCTTCTACGCTATCATGCAGTATTAATTTAATTTCATCTTCTGTAACACTACCTTCTTTTTTGTCTTTAATGCCCAATAAACTAAGAAATAAATCATTGGTTTTAGCTAATAACCAGATTAGAGGTTTTGTGATGGTTGATAAAACAGTCATAGGTATTGCTACCGCAGAAGCTATTTTTTCAGGAAAACTTAGGCCTAATCTTTTAGGAATTAACTCCCCAAAAACAATAGTTAAGTAGGTTATCACTACAACTACGGTAATCACTGCAAGTGAATCTGCGTAAGCGGTTAAAAAATCAAACCTCTTATACCATTCTGTTAAAACAGCGGTAAAAGAATTACCACTAAAAATACCTGTCAATATACCAATAAGGGTTATTCCTATTTGTACGGTAGATAAAAATGTGTTTGGACTGTTTGCTAATTCAAAAGCTTTTTTAGCTTTTTTATTACCTTTTTTTGCAGCAGTTTCTAACTTAAATTTCTTTGATGAAACCAGTGCAATTTCACTCATAGAAAAAACACCATTCAACAAAATTAAAACTACAATTATTAAAACTTCCATAATCTTCAATGCAATTCAAAAAGTCGCAAGATATATAATTTATCTGTTGCGTTTAATAAAGATGATGATTTTAAAATAGTCTCTTTAACAGAAACACAGGCTTTACTGATTTTATAGGCCTATATACTGTAAGAAACTGTATTGTATAGTTTACAAATCTTCAACTTAATTAGAGAACGTCCTTTACATCCTACATCGTCTCAGTTAATAAAAAATATTAAAAAAAGATAAGTAATTGATTGATAATACTTCATGATTTTCATTTCAAAAATGGCTGGCTTTTTTCAATTAATGATTATCAGTTATGAATTAAAACAACTGAGCATAATTATTAAAAAATGAAAACAGTTACTAAAATCTCGATGATGCTTGCACTAACAGGTATGGCATCTCAAACAATCGCTCAAGAAACTACACCTGAAACAAAATCACGTTTCTCTACAAAAAATTTCCGTACTTGGTCAATTGGCGCACATGGTGGCGTTTTAACACCTTATACTGTTTTCAGAGGTGAAAACAACGATTTTAACACGCCAACTGAAAGCTGGGGATATGGTGGATTTATAAAAAAACAAATTATTCCTTCTTTTGGTATTCAAGCAGATTTTTTAGCAGGAAACGTAGAAGGATTAAGAGCATCAAGCCTTGTCCCTAATACTTCGGCAAATGCGCTTTATGAAGGTTCAAGCTTTAAATCTCACATCGAATGGTCTGCTGCATTAACAGCAAATTTTACTTTAGCAAATCTAAGCATCAATAAAGAAAACGGTTACTTTTCTCCTTATATGAAAGCTGGTGCAGGTTATATGTCATCAAATGCTGAAGTTATAAACGCAGGACCAAGCAGAGGTTATGCTGAAAACTGGTTTGTACCTGTAGGTGCAGGTTTCAAAATTGGTATTTCAAGAGGAATCAATCTTGATTTTGGTTACGATGTTAACTTTGTGAAAACAAATAATTTTGATGGTGTAGCTGGTTCAAGTTTTGATAATTTTTCTTACGGTCATGCAGGTATTGAGTTTGCTTTAGGAAAAAGACAAAATCCGCAATTAGCAAATTATAGCGCATTAGCAGATTTAAGAAAACAAACTGCAGCAGAAAGCGCAGAACTACGCAATGCCTTATCAACAGCTGAACAAAATGCAGCGAGAGAAAGAGAACAGTATGCTAAAGATATGGGTGATGATGATGGTGATGGTGTAGCTAATAAATTTGATAAATGCCCGGGAACTGCTGCAAATACTGTGGTTGATGGTGCAGGATGTGCGTTAACTGTCCCAAGAGAAATTATTAGGGAGAAAATTGTAGTTACTGAAGCAGATAGAAGAATTGTTGATGAAGCTATCAAAAATTTAGAATTTGATTTATCTAAATCAACCATCCGTCCAACTTCGTATGCTACATTAAACAGAGTTGCAACATTACTAAAAGAAAAAGATTTTAGTTTAAAACTTGCTGGACATACAGATAACACTGGTTCTATGGAACTTAATCTACGTCTATCGAAAGAAAGAGCAGAAGCCATTAAAGCTTACTTGGTAAGTCAGGGTGTTAATGCTTCAAGAATTGAAGCAACAGGTTACGGTCCAAACCAACCTATCGCTCCAAACGATACAGCAGAAGGCAGACAAACCAATAGAAGAGTAGAATTTAGTATATTCTAAGGTTTAGAATAAACACTCTTTAAAAGCATACAGGAATTCGTTTCTGTATGCTTTTTTTATGGCTAATAAACATCCTAATACGTTTCATACTTAGCCGGTAGAGTTAGTTAATAATGCTTGAAAACAGGTTTTCTTATTTCTTATTATTTTTGTAGTGTTTTAACACCTTGGCTTCAATATAAAATATAATTTCTTCTGCAATATTTTTACTTTGATCGCCCACACGTTCTAACCGTCTGATGATAGAAAGAACGTTTAATGCTTGTTCAGTTTTCTCAGGATGCTTTAAAATAAACTCAGCTACATTTTTATTCGCCTCGGCATTAATATCGTCCAGCAGTTCATCTTTTTTGAAAATGCTTCTGGCTAGTTTAGTATCTTCTTCTTCAAAAGCTTTTAAAACATCCAATACAATCTGGTTGGCGCTTTCATACATCAAATCAAATTGAGTGCAGTTTAACAGTTCTTTATCAAAAGGTTCTTTCTCGCTTAAAATAAACTTACAGATCCCCTCGGCAATATCACCTATACGTTCCAGGTTATTATTGATTTTTAAGGTTGCCAGCGCAAAGCGCAAATCTATAGCTACCGGGTTATATAAAGCAAAAATACTTTCGCAATCTCTGTCTATTTTCAGCTCCATAGCATTTACTCGTTTTTCAGAAGAAATCACATCTCTTGAAAAATCTTTATCAAAAGTTCGCAAAGAATGGAGCGCTTTTTCTAATTGCTGAATAACCAGTCTCCACATTTCTGTGGTATCTTCTTTTAATTTTTTTAGTTCAGTTTCTAAATGAGTCATACCGTTATTGAATTAGCCAAATCTTCCTGTTATATAATTTTGTGTCGCATCTTTGGCTGGGTTGGTAAATATCTTATCAGTAAGATCATACTCTATCAATTCTCCCATATAAAAGAAAGCGGTTTTGTCACTTATTCTTGCTGCCTGCTGCATATTATGCGTCACAATTACAATTGTGAAATCCTTTTTTAAATCATAGATTAACTCTTCAATTTTAGCAGTAGAAATAGGATCAAGAGCTGATGCAGGTTCGTCCATTAACAAAACGGATGGCTTTACGGCAATAGCCCTGGCAATACACAGCCTCTGTTGCTGACCGCCAGAAAGTGCCATGGCAGATTTGTGCAAATTATCTTTTACCTCATCCCATAGAGCTGATAATTTTAAAGCGTTTTCTACCGTATCTTGTACCACCGATTTTGATTTTTCTCCATTAATTCTTAAACCAAAAGCTACGTTTTCGAAAATGGTCTTCGGAAAAGGGTTAGGCTTTTGAAATACCATGCCTATTTTTTTTCGATACTCATAAACATCAATTAGGTCTTCATAAATATCAACTTCATCTATCAATACCTTACCCTTAATAGTTACATCAGGAATCAGATCATTCATTCGGTTAAAACACCTTAAAAAAGTTGATTTACCACAGCCTGAAGGGCCTATAAAAGCGGTTACTGTATTTGCTGTAATATCTATAGAAACCTCTTTTAATGCTTGCTTTTGTCCATAGTACAAGCTTAAATCAATGGATCGAAGTTTATACTCTCCGTTGGAGGTAGTTTTTAAATTGTTGTTTTTTTGTACCATCTGTTTCTTAATACTATGGCTATACCATTTAATAAAAATGTAAATACCAACAAGACAATTATGCCTGCTGCAGCGTTATCAACAAAGCCCTGTTGTGGTCTAGATGTCCAGTTAAATATTTGAATAGGTAAAGAGGTATATTGGTCCAACGGTCCTTCTGGGATAAAAGGCACATAAGCCAGTGCTCCTACTACGATTAGCGGTGCGGTTTCACCAATTGCCCTGGAAACAGACAATATGATTCCGGTTAATATTCCTCCGAAAGACGCAGGCAAAACTACCCGATATATGGTTTGTAGCCTAGTAGCACCCAATCCAAATGCTGCTTCTCTCAAAGTATCGGGTACAGCCTTAATAGCCTCTCGTGTGGAAACAATGATCACCGGCATAATTAACAATGCCAGTGTTAAAGCACCAGACAAAATACTATTCCCTAAACCCGCCATCCTAACAAATAATTGTAATCCTAATATACCATAAATAACAGAGGGTACACCAGCCAGGTTAGAGATATTAATTTCGATAAACTTAGCCAACCTGTTTTTATTGCCATACTCCTGAAGGTAAATTCCGGATAGAATCCCTATTGGGAGTGCAATAAGGATGGTAAAAAACAACAAACTTACCATACCGGCAATGGCCGTGTAAATCCCTGATTGCTCCGGAAAACGGGAAGGTAAATTCGCAAAAAAGGACCAGTTTAAACGGGATAAACCTTTAATAAGGATATCGGCAATAAGAACCAGCAAGGTTAACAAACAGGTAAACGTACAGAAAATGGCAAAAACTTTAAAAGTTTTATCCTTAGCTCTGGCAGAAAAAAAGACTTTATTCATAACGTTGCTGATATTTTTTTCTAATCCAAAAACTGATGTTATTGAGCAGAAAGGTAAACACAAACAAAGTCATCCCTGCTGCAAAAATGGTTCGGTACTCTAAAGAATCCTGAGGTACATCGCCCATACTTACTTGTACAATATAAGTGGTAATGGTTTCTACCGATTCCATAGGGTTAAAAGTAAGTTTAGGTTCTTGCCCGGCAGCAATGGCCACAATCATGGTTTCTCCTAAAGCCCTAGATATGGCTAAAATAACCGAAACAATAATCCCCGAATTTGCCGCAGGAACCAGTACTTTAAAAGCTGTCTCGAACCTGTTAGCACCTAAACCATAAGAAGCTTCCCTTAAGGATTTTGGTACGGCTCTTAAAGCATCTTCACTTAAAGAGGTGATGTAAGGAATAATCATGATCCCCATCACAATACCCGGTGATAAAGCATTAAAACCCGATAGCTCGGGAAAGATTTTTTGAAGCAAAGGCGTAACAAATTGCAAAGCAAAAAACCCGTAAATAACTGTAGGCACAGCCGCCAATACTTCAAGCAATGGTTTAACTATCGAAGTAAATTTTTTAGAGGCATATTCATTGAGGTAAACGGCAATGGTAATTCCGACAGGCACCGCTATCACTACCGCAATAAAGGTGGTTAACAAAGTACCCGATAGTAAAGCCAAAATACCGAAATGTTTATCTTCAAATAAGGGTGTCCATTCGGTATCTGTTATAAAATCAAAGAAAGACACTTCTCCGAAAAACTGAAAGGTATCTACAGACAGCACCAGAATGATACCCACAGTAGTTAACACCGATACCATACTGCAAAGCAGCATGATGAATTCGATGAGTTTTTCTGATTTAATTTTATTAAGACCTACCATGTTTAATCTGCTGACAATAATTCTAATAGATTAACACCCACAATTGATTTATCTGCGAAAACAGAACCTGTTTTACTATTGAGAAACCTTTTGTACGATAAGCGATAAACTTCATTTGGCAGCGCCACATACCCTACCTCTTTAGACAAAGTTGCTGCTTGTTCCAGATAAAATTTAATAAATTTCCTCATCTCGGACCTGTTCACCGTCGCAGCATTTACATAAATAAACTCTGGCCGTGATAAAGGTTGATATGATCCGTTTTGAACCGTTTCCTCTGTCGGGAATATAGCTGGTGCATTATTGGTTACTTTCACCGGGACAAGTTTCAACTTACTTTTATTTTCTGAATAATAAGCTAGACCGAAATAACCGAGTCCGTTTTTATCAGATGAAACGCCTTGTACCAATACATTATCATCTTCACTAGCAGTATAATCTCCACGGGAAGACTTGGCTTTGCCATTTATCGCTTCGGTAAAATAATCGTAAGTACCAGAAGATGTTCCCGCACCATATAAATTTAAAGGTACATCTGGCCAGGATGACCGCACCTGTTTCCAGCTGGTAATTTTACCTTGGCTTTCTGCCGACCACATTGTTTTAAGTTCTGCTACGGTTATATCCTTTACAAAATCATTCTTCGGACTCACCACTATAGCCATACCATCGTAACAAACAGGGATTTCAATAAAAGAAATGCCATTTTGCTTACTGCTTGCTAGTTCATTTTTACTGATAGGTCTGGAAGCATCGCTGATATCCGTCTCTCCACGTAGAAATTTCTTAAATCCACCGCCCGTACCAGATACTCCAACAGTTACGCGAACATCAGGTTCTACTTCTCTAAACTCTTCTGCTACGGCCTCGGTTAATGGATAAACACTACTAGAACCATCAATATTAATTTTTCCTTTATACTCCTTAAAACAGGAACTCGAAAAAATTACTACTGATATTAATAGGTATCTTGCTTTACAGGTAGCCATGCTTTATCATATTATCCTTACATAATGCCATTAGTGGATTTACCATTTCTTTAACCAGCATGACGTATTTTAAACAAGAATTACCATAAGTAAATGGTAGTTTATGACAAAATAAGTCATATCTACTTCTATGAGTAAGGTTAAAATCTAAAATTATGTATAATAGCATGAAGTAAGCGAGATTTAATGTTAACAAAAGGTTATCTAATTAACAACAAACCCGCAAATAGCAAACAGAAGCTTACTTTCGGATATAAAAAAAATAAAATTTAAAATTCTGGAGAAGCCTTAACAAAATACTGCTTTACATACAAAGTATCTCTAATTTCGCTATCCGTCAGATCAGCTTTAAGGATAACACTAGCTTCAATCAACCATTTTGCCTCAGCAGCAGGTTTATCAGGTGTGGTATTAATTCCTTTTACATAGCCGGCAATAGGTTTGTAGTCTATCCAATTGCATGTAGGACAAACAAATTTATAAACTACTGCACCAGCTTTAATAGCATTTTCATTAATCTGGAAGCTATTGCCCTCCATAGGGGCTTTAAAATACAATGTCCGCTGAGCAACAACTGACGAATAATCAGATTCAGCTATAAATAGACGATAGCTCCCTGCTTTAAGAGCCATATTTGAATCAATATCGGCATTCTCTAAATAGGAATAGTTGCAGGTAGAATTGTCTTCACACATTGTAAGGTTATCTCCGCTAATTTTAATATCCTTAGACTTTTCGCAAGAGGTAATTGATAGCGTGACCAATATGATTACTGGTAGAATGCTTAATTTTTTCATGTCTTTATTGTTTAATTGTTTTATGCCTATACTTTATAACAGGATAGATTGATACAGCTACAACATTAAGTTTATGTTAAGTTTTTCCAAAACAAAAAATCCCGCCAAATTTTGGCGGGATTCATAAATAATGATTAAAATATTTATTAGTTAACTCTAGCCCAAGTACCAGTAGTTACCCAGTTGTTTGAGCTTTGTACAGCACCTTTATATTGTGCAGCTGTGAAATAAGAACCTAAAGTTGTAGGATTAAAAGCACCAGTAGCTGAAGTACCAACATATACATTTGAAATGTATGATGGAGTTGTTGATGTTGCAGTAAATGTATTTAAATAGGTTGCATCAATAAGCATGTTAGTTCCTGTAAATGAAGGGCGTGTTCCACCAGAAGGAGTTGTGTTTTTGAAAACATGTGGATTAACATTAACTACATCAGAATTTTTCAAAAATAATGAACCATCAGCCATATTAGCTAAGCTTTGGTTATGCTCAATATCAATTCCATTACTAAAGTTATAGATAACAAAGTTATATAATTTTGCTTTTGTACCCTCACGTAATTTTAAACCAATTGTTTTACCTGTCTCAATAGCAGTTAAAGGATCATCTCCTGTTTTTGCAGTTAAAGATCCTACTAAAGTAACGTTAGAAATAGTTGGCTCTGAGAAAGGAGCTGCTGCATTATTTGAGCCATTATTATCAGCTTCAAAACCTCTATCGGCAACTGAACCAGTATTACTATTTTGAATACCTACCCAGAATTGTCCTTTACCTTTCCATCCGAAAGTCCAGTCAAACAGGTCATCCTGAGCACCAAAAACTACAGCATATTTAATATCAACAGTACCACCAAACATCTCAAAACCATCATCACCACCACGGTAAGAGCAAATGTATTCTACTTTAGTACCAGCACCAACACCTTCGAAAGTGATACCATTGTGTTCTTTAGTAGCAGTTTGTTTTTTACCAGTATACTCAACTCTTACATATCTAATTATGCCAGAATTATCATTCACATCTGTACCTCCATAATTAACACCAGCACCCATTTCAGATGCTACAGTAGCACCAGGATTAGAAGGAGCTTTACCACAAATGATTAAACCACCCCAATCTTGTTCCATAGGTGTAGCTTTACCAGAAGTCATCACAATTGGAGCGGTAGCAGTTCCTTGTGCATCAATTTTAGCACCTGGTTCAATTAACAAATAAGCAGTTGCAACTTCAACAGCGTCAGACTTTATAGTAACACCCTCTTCTATTTTAATAGTATTATTAGCTTTAACATGAACTCCGCCTTTTAAAAAATAAGTGTTCCCTTTTCCTAAAGTAACATTACTAGTAATATCACCTGTGATTACTGTATTATTAGGCAAAACACCGTTTTGTCCAGAATCAATAATATCATCGTCTTTACCGCAAGAAGCGATAGTTATTGCTGATGCAGCTAATAATACTAAGAGATTTGATTTAAGTAAATTTTTCATTGAATTTTTTCTTATTAATGTTTTATTATTGTTCACAAATAAAGGCTTTTACAATTAACAGGTTGTTAATTTAGATTTAACAAATAGTAAGCTTTTCGTTAATTTAATGTAAAGCCTATTTAGAATGTATAGTTAAGATTTAACCCGACATTAAAACCTCTTTTTATATTACTAAAAGTTAAGTCGTTGGTACTATACTCTTGATTATAAATAATATCTGGATTTAAGATATTTCCAAAAGTTAAATCTAGTCCTACTTTTTTGTTGAATTTAGTATTCATTACAAAATCTAAAGTATTTACGGGCATTTCATAAATATCACCTGCACCTTGTGAACCTGCTACGAATAACCTTTTCCCAAATACGTTATAGGCAACTGTGAACATCGTATTCGCATCCTTACTCCAGTCTTTTTTGTAAGAAAAATCTACATTTACTAAATAAGGAGACGCCCCAAATAGTGGTCTTTTTAAATTAGTTGGATTAATAGCAACTCCCTTTTCAGCGATTTTATTTGGATCTATTTTAATTTGAGTATAAAGGTAGGAAGCATTAAATCCAACAGACATGTTTTTAATAATTTTAGATTCTGACTGAACTAAAGAGCCTAAATTACGATTTGCTTCCACTTCAATTCCAGTAACTACAGCTTCATCAGTATTGATGTATGAAAACAAATCATCAGAAGAATTCACTTGAGCCAATTCTATTGGATTTTGTATATATTTTCCAAATAAAGAAACTGCAAATAATTCTCCGTTACTAGGATAAATCTCGTACTTTAAATCTAAATTGTAATTAGCACTATTTACTAATTGGGTATTACCTTGTATCTCTGCAGTAGCCGCAGCTGTATTTAAACGAAACGGAGCAACTTCAACAAACAAAGGTCTAGAGATTGTACGACTGGCTGCTAATAAAAAGTTAGACTTTTCTGAATTAATAAACTTCAAAGTTGCGCCAGGCAAGAAATCCAAATTAGTCAACTGCTTTTGTTTAAAAGGAGCAGATAAAGTTGCGCCTCCGTCTTTATAGAAAATATTTTGAGTAGAAGCCTCAACTCTTAAGCCTGCGGTCAATAAAATAGTTTTATTCCATTCCAAATTAAAGTTTGCATAAGGAGCAGCTATTAATAAATCCGCTCTGTAATTGTTTGGGGCATAATAACTCTCAGTATATTTAAATGTACCTGCTGTATTTCCGTCTCCTAAATTATCCCCTGTTAAAGTTGCATCTACTTTATTAGGATCTACATTATCGGTTAAAGCTATTTTTGTATCTATCTGACGAGCATCAAAAACTCTGTCTTTAAATCTTCCATTTAAACCAAACTGAACAGATTTAAATGCTTTTTCCTCAGATTTCGATTTGATATCAAATTCTACTTTTCCAGACAGCTCAGAATCATCCAAGTCAGCGAAAAATTTATGATTATTACTCACCGCATCAGTCACGAAGAAAGAATTTCCATTAACGTTTCTGAAAGTATTTTGAGTACGATCAGGTGTATTTCCTGTAGTTTTGGTATAGCCAAATGCCCAAACTAAAGCGCTTCTTTCACTTAATTTGTAATTACTGTTTAATTGACCTGACAATAATGTATTTTGAATATAAGTATTTCTTCTTCCTGAAATATCACCTAAATCGAATTGAAAACCAGTGTTATCATAAATACCATCATTAGCATCATTCACAAATAATCCAGTAAAATTATACGTAGCTTTTGCAGAATGCTTATAATATAAATTAAATAAACCAGAGGTATTGGTATTATAAATAAATGTCTCTGTATCATAAAGATAACGTGGAGATTGCTGAGCATTAAATAAGGCAGATACTCCTTCAAAATACCTATATTCATTTTTAAAACTTGCATTCGCTAAGAAGCCTAATTCCTTTCCATCATTAAATTTATAGAGGTTTCCTCCAGAAATAGAAATTCCGTTGTTTACCGGAGCTGTTTTAATTTGTGGACTCCATGGCGTAGCAAAACCTGGGTTTTCATTGTTACCATTAGTAAATGAATCATATCCTTGAGTAGATTCAACAAATGCTGGTAATTTTCTATCTCCACCACTAAATCCAAAAAAACTTTTTGTACTTGGGTTAGTTTGTAAAAACCTAGAACCTGTAGTAATTGAATTGTATCCTGATGAAAGAGAAACTTTTAAAAACGAGGTTTCTGGATAATCTTTTGTTACTATATCAATTGAACCACCAGAAAAATCACCGTAAAATTGTGAAGTATAAGATTTTACTACAGAAATGTTTTTTACAATAGACGTTGGAAATAAATCTAAAGGGATCAATTTTACATCTGGATTAGTTGATGGAATTGGTAGTCCATTTAAAGTAGCATTATTGTAGCGATCTCCAAGCCCTCTAACAAAAACAGCTTTATTCCCAACTACCGATACACCAGATATTTTTGAAACACCCTCTCCTACGTTTGAAACACCTTTCCTACTAAGCTCTAAAGCACCAATTTTTTGAACAACAATAGTGGCGTTTTTACGCTCTACCAATAGAGCAGTTTCGTTTTCACGATTAGCTTTTGCAGTGACTACTACTTCATTTAAAGATTGCTTTGATGTTTCATCTAAAGTAACATTTAACACTGTAGCACCTCCATTTGTTACAACAACATCGGTTACTTGTTTTGGCTGATAACCTAAATACCTAAAAATTAGACTGTACTTGCCTGGCTTAAGATTGGTAAGATTGTACATTCCGTTGACGTCTGTTGACACTCCTTGAGATGTCCCTTCTATCCCAACAGAAACACCAATTAAAGCTTCCGCAAATGCTTTATCAATTACTTTTCCTCTAATGCTGCCGTTCTGTGCAAAACCGGATAAAGAAAAGAAAATTAATGTACTACTGATTATAAAGAATGATTGAATTTTTTTTTTCACTTTTGCATTGTTTAGTTGTCGCAAAAGTATTAGCTATATGTTACCTAGCTGTTATATTAAAATTAATTAACAGTTACATGTGTGTTAAATTTATGTTAACTAAGATAATGGAACAGTAATTTTAAATTTAAAAATACCTAACCTCCAATCTTTTTTCTTTTAATGAATCCGTAGGAATGATGATTTTGAATAAGTATTCAAACTGATTTTCAGGGATAGAATCAATATTCACTTCTAAACCCAACCTCTTTATTAGTGGAATAATTTGCTCTCTTTTTAAACAAACGATAGCACCTTGTTTCTCCAAGATTAATGATGGTATATTGTTCAAATCATCATTATGTACCTCTGTAATTTCAATATCTTTATTTTTTGATATAGCTTTCAAAGACTCAATATTACTACCTTCCTTTAAAGCAATTAAAGCATCAACGTTCTCATTTAAAAATAAACTATCTAAAAGCAAAGCTCTAGTTTTCCCTATAACATTCAAATTACCTAAAGTATCGGTTTCCGCATTTCTAATAACCCATATATATGTATTTCTACTTGCGTTACTTTTACAACCATTAAGGAAAACTAAAAAGAAGCTAAACGCTAATACACTAAATAATATTTTAATTGAAGCACTCATTACTGCGAATATGGAAAATTTTATATTAACAAAACATTAAATTTTCAATTAATATTTAATAGTCAGCCTTGTAAGAATAACATGTAACAACCAAATTGGTCCTACCAATAAAAACTTAATGGCATTTAAAAATGATGGCTTCTTTCCTTCTATTTTATACCCTATAAATTGACCAATATGAGCTAAAACAAATATGGCCAAACTAACTTGCCATAAAGTTGGCCCTCCGGCTTGTTCAATGTATTCTAACTGAACAATAAAGAAGTAACAGAAGCCGAAAAAGAAAAGCAT
Organism: Pedobacter alpinus; assembly: GCF_042684645.1. Classification (NCBI taxonomy): domain Bacteria; kingdom Pseudomonadati; phylum Bacteroidota; class Sphingobacteriia; order Sphingobacteriales; family Sphingobacteriaceae; genus Pedobacter; species Pedobacter alpinus. The sequence goes on along the minus strand of NZ_JBHULV010000008.1, from coordinate 557,305 downwards.
TAGATAGGAAAGTAAGGGAGAAAGTTTAAGGTAATAATAAATAGCACAAGCTAAAACAACAGAAAACCAATTGATAAACATATTGTATTTACCTAAAAAAGCTAATTGTGGAAATGGAATTGATGTAATTAAACCTATTATACTAAATATAATTAATGGAACACATATCCATTGAATTAATTTATTTTTGGAGTTTTGGTGAAATTCTGAATATTCATTAAATAATATATCAACTTTTCTTTTTTCTTCTTTTTTCATCTTTTATTTAACCACAGGGGGCACAAAGGTTTGAGCTACAAAGATATTGATTTCTTTCAATCACAGAGGGCTCGGAGTTCACAGAGTTGGGTTGATATATTTAATAAAAAAAGCGATGAAAATACTCCACCGCTTTTATCTCTATCTTTTAAATCAGTTAAAATTTCTTAAATCTCGAATCTAATCTCTCTAACTTACTTAGCATAAGCTACGCTCCTAGTTTCTCTAATAACAGTCACTTTAATTTGCCCAGGATAAGTCATTTCTGTTTGGATACGATTAGAAATATCTGCCGCTAAAATTTCAGATTGCGCATCTGATATTTTCTCGCTTTCAACTACAACCCTTAATTCTCTACCTGCTTGTATTGCAAAAGTTTTTTCAACTCCTGGGTAAGATAATGCCAAGCTCTCCAGTTCCTTTAATCTTCTGATGTAACTTTCTACCACTTCTCTTCTTGCACCTGGTCTTGCGCCAGATATAGCATCACAAGCCTGTATAATTGGAGAAATCATAGAAGTCATCTCAATTTCATCATGGTGAGCACCAATAGCATTGCAAATTTCTGGATGTTCTTTATATTTTTCAGCTAGTTGCATTCCCAGTATTGCGTGTGGCAATTCTGGGTTATCATCAGGCACTTTACCAATATCATGTAATAAACCTGCTCTCTTGGCCATTTTAGCATTTAAGCCTAATTCGGACGCCATGGTAGCGCAAAAATTAGCTACCTCGCGAGAGTGTTGTAACAAGTTTTGACCGTAAGAAGAACGGTAACGCATACGACCAACCATTCTGATTAACTCAGGATGTAATCCGTGGATACCTAAATCTATCACTGTTCTTTCGCCAATCTCTACAATTTCTTCTTCAATTTGCTTTTGAGTTTTAGCTACAACCTCCTCAATTCTTGCAGGGTGAATACGACCATCTGTTACCAAGCGGTGCAAAGCTAAACGAGCAATCTCTCTACGTACTGGGTCAAAACCTGATAAAATAATAGCTTCAGGTGTATCATCAACAATAATTTCTATTCCTGTTGCAGCCTCTAAAGCTCTAATGTTTCTACCTTCACGCCCAATAATTCTACCTTTAATTTCATCATTTTCGATATTAAAAATAGAAACGGTATTTTCTATTGCAGATTCTGTAGCAGTACGCTGAATAGTTTGAATAACTACTTTTTTAGCTTCTTTAGCTGCGGTTAGTCTAGCATCGTCAACAATGTCTTTTATTGAGGCCATGGCATTTGTGCGAGCTTCTTCTTTCAGGTTGTTTTCTAATTGAGTTTTGGCTTCAACAGCTGTTAAACCTGCAATTGCTTCTAATTGAGTTAGGTGTTGCAACTTAACAGCATCAACTTCATCTTGCTTTGCCTTTAATATTTCAGTTTGTTTTTCGAAACCTTTACGCTGATTTTCAAGCTCAAGCTCTTTTTTGTTCTGATTCTCTAACTTCTGATTCAGAGACTGTTCTTTTTGCTTTAGAGAATTTTCTCTTTGCGAAATATTGTTATTTTTTTGACTAATCTCTTGTTCATGATCAGCTTTCATTTGCAAAAATTTCTCTTTTGCTTCTAACAATTTATTTTTCTTTAAGATTTCTGCATTGTTTTCTGCATCTCTTAAAATTTTCTTCACTTTGGTTTGTGCAGCAACCTCTTGTTGCTTAAGTAAAGTACGAAGTAAGTATCTTCCTGTAACAATACCTAATCCAAATGCCAGTGCAGCAACAACTAGGTAAAAAACTATTTCCATAAAATTTAATTAATAATAAAATAAAAAAAACCGCTTTAAGTTTTAGACCCCATGTATTGTAAACTTGTCGATCATGTTTTAGGGTTTAAGCCGTAAACAGGTGGCAGAGCCAAATGAATGATGCTTTTGTTACCCTTCTTAATATCGAAGTGTTAAGTTTAATAAATAGTGAAACCTAAAACCTAAGGCGGTTATATCTTCAAAAATAGTTTTTTCTGATGAAATAATTATACTTTATTAAAAAAATCGTTTAAAATACTGTCCAATTGATAAACTTTCTCTGCAACATCTGTATCGGCATTACTTGCTTTTTTTTCTGCATTTAAAGACGCAGTAGCATAATGCAACACACACATAGAGAGTAAGTCTTGTTTATCTTTAACCGCGTATTTTTCTTGTAATTCTTTTATACGGTCATTAATTAACTTGGCAGCTCTTCTTACAACTTCTTCCTCCTCCATGTTTACCTTTAACGGATACACACGGTCGGCAATATTTATTTTTATCGAGATTTCTCCCATCTGAGCATTAGGTTCACAAGTATTACTTATTTAGCAATACAATACACTTATCTATTTCCCGCACAAATTCGTTAATTTTTTGTTTGATATCAAGTGTTTTTTCACTTGGTCCCTCTAAACTTTTCGCCAACTTCATTACTCTAAGCTTTTCTTCCAACTCAAATTTCTTTTTTTCACTGGTTTCTAATGCTATTTTTAATGATTGGTTTTCTAAATTTATCAGTTCATTATGCTCCTGCAAAGCCTTTGATAGTTCAACCAGCTTTTGGGTGCGGTCCAACACTTGATCTAATTTCTTAGCAATTACAGACATTTATAATTATAATTTTTAATTGGTTTAGAGTTAATTTATTATTGTTGTTCTTGTTGTTGATGATTGATAATATTTATTTGTGCGTTTTCACACGCTGTACACTATATCTTTTTATTTCCCTTCCTTCGACTCCGCTCAGGATGACAAATAAAAAGGATGCCGTTTCCATCGTTAACGCCTTATCGAGTGGATATGCAAGAGTTAAAATAATCTTCTCTTACCATCTTTTGATTAACTAATCCATCAAATTTACGCTTAAGTTTCCCGAAGTGTATCATCAAATTCCCTGATTTCGATTTCCTATTAAACCTTTCTTGAAGAATTTTTGAAGTGTTTTTTGAATTCGATTTATCATTTATTATTGTCATAATGTTGAATTTAAAAAAATACTTACCTAATCTCAGCACCAACATCTTTACCGAAGTTAGCAATTAATTTCTGCATAATAGCATCAATCTGTTTGTCTTCTAAGGTTTTTTGTTCATCCTGCAAAGTAAAACTTAAAGCATAAGATTTTTTACCTTCTGGTAATTTATCTCCTTGGTAAACATCAAATACATTTACTTCTTTTAATAAAGTTTTTTCTGTCTTGATAGCTATTCGTTTTAAATCTTCAAAACGAACATCTTGGTTAATTAGCATTGATAAATCTCTTCTAACGGCTGGGAATTTAGAGACCTCTTTGTAACTGATTTTATTATTTTTAACCAACATCATCAACATATCCCAATTTATATCAGCATAAAAAACATTTTTGCTTACATCTGCTTGCTTTATTTTTTTAGCAGCAACAGCTCCAAAAGAAACTAAAACCTTAGCTCCTCTTCTGTATTGGATTCCGTAGTCAAAATTTTCACTTTCTACTTCGTCTGATTGTAAATTAACCACATTTAATCTTTTCAAAATAGCATCAACTGTTGCTTTTAAATGAAAAAAGCTGGTTGGTTTAGCTTGCTGATTCCATTGTTCTGCTTCTGATTTACCGCTTAAAAAAATTGAAAGATGATTATGCTCTTGATATTTACCATCAACTGCATGGTAAGTTTTGCCAAATTCATAAAATTTTACATCCGCAGTTCTTCGGTTTTGATTATAAGCCACAGCTTCTAAACCAGAAAACAACATATTTTGACGCATTACGTCTAAATCTGAACTTAAGGGATTTAATATTTTAACTGCTTCATCTAAATTATTTGAGTAAGATGATTTTGTTAAAGAATTTGCTAAAATTTCGAAAAAACCATTTGCTGTTAGCATATCGGCAATGGTGTTTTGTATTACTTCTTTGTCTGGCTTTGGCGAAACATTTAATGAAGCATTTACTTTTTGCGGAATTTCAATATTGTCGTAACCGTAAATACGTAAAACTTCTTCAATAACATCAACTGGGCGAGTAACATCAACTTTATAGGTTGGTACTTTTAAAGTCAATTGTTGTTCTGTTTCTTTTATTATCTCTATTCCTAAAGATTTTATGATGCTTGTGATTTCTCCATTACCAATTGCTTTACCAATCAGTTTATCAACTTGCTCAAAACTAAGTTCAACATCAAAAGCACTTACAGGATTTGGGTAATGATCAAAAATATCGGAAGTAATTTGTCCACCTGCAATTTCTTGAATTAAAAGCGCTGCCTTTTTTAAGGCTGTTACAGTAATTTCAGGATCGGTACCACGCTCAAACCTAAAAGAAGCATCTGTTTTTAGTGCAAATCTTTTTGAAGTTTTACGTACCGATACTGCATTAAAATAAGCACTCTCTAAAAATATGTTTTTAGTAGCGGTAGAAACACCAGAATTTACACCTCCAAAAACGCCAGCAATACAAAGTGGTTTTTCGGTATCACAAATCATTAAATCGTCTGCGGTTAAAGTTCTTTCTACTTCATCTAAAGTTTTAAATTTTGTCCCTTCATCACACTTCTTAACTATAATTTTTCCGCTGGCAATTTTATCTGCATCAAAAGCATGTAATGGCTGTCCTAAATCATGTAAAATATAATTAGTAGCGTCAACAATATTATTTATCGGGCGTAAGCCAATTACGGCTAATTTTTCTTTTAACCAACTAGGAGATTCTTTAACTGTAACGCCAGATATAGTTAATCCAGAATATCTTGGTGCTGCATCAGTATCAACTACTTCAACATCAATTGCAAAATCTTGATTGTCGATTTTAAAAGCTGTTAAATTATTTGGAATAATTGGAATTTTTAAAAAGGACGCAATATCTCTTGCTACGCCTAAATGCGAAGCCGCATCTGCCCTATTTGGTGTTAAACCTATTTCAAAAACAAAATCATCATTCAAATTAAAGTAGTTCTTAGCTAAAGTGCCAATTACAGCATCATTAGGTAAAACCATAATACCGTCATGTGCTGCGCCTAAACCAATTTCATCTTCGGCACAAATCATTCCTTCAGAAACTTCTCCTCTTATTTTTGATTTATTTATTTTGAAAGGTTCGCCGCTAGTTGGATAAACGGTACAGCCAACGGTTGCAACTACTACTTTTTGGCCTGCAGCTACATTTGGCGCACCACAAACAATTTGCAAAGCATCTATTTCGCCTACATTAACTTTAGTGATTCTTAGCTTATCAGCATTATCGTGTTGCTTACAGTCTAATACTTCGCCAATTACCAAGCCTTCTAAACCGCCTGGAATTGCTTGTACTACTTCTAAAGATTCAACCTCTAAACCTATTGCTGTTAATATGGTAGAAATATCTTCTGGACTTTTATCAGTATTTACAAATTGTTTTAACCAGTTGTATGAAATTTTCATTTGACTAAATTTTTATAAAAAGAAACAAATCAAAGATTTTTCCTTTTTAATTAGGAATGCAAAAGTAAGAAATTTAGCCCTTAATTTATGATTGATGTTGTTTTGTTTTATGATGAAAGATTTAATTAAAATTGGGACAATAATTATTCTTTATTAAAAACCAATTTAAGATCATCAAATGTAATGGGTTTAAATATGTACATTTTTATGAGTGGAATTTCCGCTGCTTTTTTTGTATCTTTTGGATCTATTGAAGAGCTTATCATATACAAATCAAAATTATCTTTAGTAGCATAGTCAAGTTTCATAAAAGACTCTAAAAATTCCCATCCATTCATTACAGGCATTCTCACATCTAACAATATAATATTAGAAGATGTATCGATTTCTAAGCTAGAATTTGTAAAAAAATCTATCGCCTCTTTTCCATTTTTGAATACTTCAACATTATTACACAGTTTCTGGATACTTATTAACCTTTGAACAGCATAAGCGTACACATCATCATCATCAATAATATAAACTGTTTCAATTTTATTCATAAATACTATTCTAAGCAGATAAGGCGGATGTTATTTTATTAAGTGCAAATATAATTTAAATATATAAATAATGTAATTTTTAGTTAAGCAACCAACGAAAAATTATCAAATTAAAAATAATACGCATTTCATTTACAAAAGACTCCATTTAATTAATTAAAAAAGCGAAATAAAGCATCAAACAATTATTAATCAATGTTTTAGCAATTCTTAAACTTTGAGTTGAATAAATTTTAAGTCTTTTTAAGAAAATGTTAAAGAATGGTTTATTTGAAGCCGGTAAATTATTTTCTTTTATAAAAACCTCATTAAATTATTAAATTTTTATAAAAATTAATAAATAACTATCATTTATACAAATTTTAAATACTTTTGTTGTGTTATTAATTATTAAACACTTTAAAATTTAAAATAATGAGAAATCTTATAATTTATTCACTATTTGTTTTAGCGTTAGCTAACCCCATTGTTTCTAAAGCAAACAACCTTTTAATTAAAGATGATGCTATAGAGAATATATCATCAAATGTTTTACAACATTTTGGATATACATTTTATAGAGCAAAAGATGTAAAATGGTCAATTAATGAAACCTACCAAAAAGCAACTTTTACATTAAACGATAAAGTTACGTATGCTATTTATGATTTGAATAATACTTTTTTAGTAGCTACACAAGTTGCTACTATTGATGAATTACCTGAAAAAAGTAAAATTAGTTTAGAAAAAGACTATTCAAATTACAAAACAGTTCATATTCTTAAAATTGTAGCTAGACCAACAAATTATGAATTAGAAGATGATACTAATAATTATTGGATAGAAATGACTAGTAGCACAGAAAGTTTAGTTGCGGTTACCAGACCAAAATCAGAATTAAATATTGTTAGAAAAGAAAAAAAATAAACACAATTAAATACAAATAGTAAAATGGGGTCATGATAATGGCTCCATTTTTTGTTTTTATAGCCTTCTAAATAAACAGATTTCCATTTTTGATAAGTAAACAATAACTTAGACCTCTCAAAATATAAAAAATATGAAAACGTCTTTCGATTTTGACAAACCTATTGCTGACTTGCAAAATCAAGTAGAAAAAGTTAAACAGGTTGCTGAGAAAACTAAGGTTGATATGTCTGCAACGCTAAAAGAGCTTGATGAAAAAATAGAAAATACAAAAAAAGAAATATACACCAACCTTACTGGTTGGCAACAAGTTCAAATCTCAAGGCACCCAGAAAGGCCTTATACTTTACAATATATAGAAAATATATGTGACGATTTTATTGAAATGCATGGTGATAGGACAGTAAAAGATGACAAAGCTATTGTAGGTGGTTTTGGTTCTATTAATGGAGAAACAGTTATGTTTATTGGTCACCAAAAAGGAATTAACACTAAATTAAGGCAATACCGTAACTTTGGAATGGCAAACCCCGAAGGTTACAGAAAAGCTTTACGTTTAATGAAACTTGCTGAAAAATTTAATAAACCTGTGGTAACTTTTATTGATACGCCAGGTGCTTTCCCAGGTTTGGAAGCAGAGGAACGTGGACAAGGTGAAGCAATTGCTAGAAATTTATTAGAAATGTCTGTATTAAAAGTTCCTATTATTTGCATAGTTGTAGGTGAAGGTGCAAGTGGTGGCGCTTTAGGAATTGGAATTGGAGATAGAGTTTATATGTTAGCACATACATGGTATTCTGTAATCTCTCCAGAATCATGTTCTTCAATATTATGGAGAAGCTGGGATTTTAAAGAAAAAGCAGCCGAATGTTTAAAACTAACTGCTGATAATATGCTGGCCAATAAATTAATTGATGGTATTATTGAAGAACCTATGGGAGGCGCACACCAAAACCCAGAAGCAATGTGTGCAACTATAAAAGAAAAAATAATTAGTGATTTAAAAATACTTAAAGAGAAGAAAATTGATGTTTTAATTAGTGAAAGAATTGAGAAATTCTGCGCTATGGGAACTGTTGTAGAATCTTAAAATTGTGTGCTAAAACATAAAAGGCTCGATTTAAAAAAAATCGAGCCTTTTATGTTTTAAGCTGTTTCACTTTCTGGAGGAATTCCATAATCATCAATACCGTATCTTTTCTCTTTTTTGGTTTTAGATTTCACAAAACCTGTAGCTTTATCTATCCAGTTTGATAATACATCTTTATTGAAAACAGAGGAGTTAATTGTTTTTTGAGATATCAAAGACACAATAGTTTTGAATAAAAAGCCTCTATTTCTTAATATAGTTTTATTTAAAAATAATGGAATCAAAATTCTACCTAAAGAAGTTACAAAATCGGCCTTAAGCGGGCTTGAAGGCTGAGAAAAGCTTCTATTACTTATAAATAAATTTTTAACAAAAGAAAAAGGACTTGTTAGTTTCTCTTTAACTGAGATGTACTTTTGATTTAGATAAATCTCATCTTCTTGCTTTTTTATTTTTAATAAAGCAATTTTAGCTCTTAAATCATCAATATTTCTAATTTCTAAATCCATAATAATTATTTTTTGAAAATTTTCTGAATAAAAAGATTAGTTAATGGGTTATGGATGTGTTTTTTACTGATTAATATAAGAAATATTAAAAAAACTGCATATATTCCTCCTACCGCTAAAAATCCTAAATAATAAACACCAAAAATAACTCCTAAATAAAGAGCTAAACCAACGCTCATGAAAAATAGAACCATCAGAGAAACAATAGCTACTAAAATTCCAACTATAACAGAACTAGAAATCAGTACTAGTTTTTCTATAGCACTTAATTTTTTTAATTCTATATAGTTAGTTACATAATTAGTTATTTTACTAAATATGCTCTCTTCGCCTTGAGCGTTACTATTATTCATTTATAATTAATATTTAAGCGTTATGAACATCATCAATATATTCTTCTTCAGCATTTTTAAGTTTTGACTTAATATTACTTACTACTTTATCTTTAAATTCTGTAAGGTTATCGATTTCTTCTGCTGCTTTTTCTTTAATACTGTCTCCTAAATTTTTCAAAGAATCAGACAGTTTATCACGAGTTTCTGAACCTTTTTCTGGGGCAAATAATAAACCTAAAGCTGCTCCTGCTGCTAAGCCTGCCAACAATGCTACTACTGTTTTTGAGTTATCTTTCATGATTTTAAAATTTTAAATTGAGTGTAATTATATAATTTAACAAGAAAATACCTTGCCAAACTTTTTGAGAAATTAAATTTTATTCAAAATTTAAGAAAGTGTATCATTATTTTCAACAACTGCCTTGTCATTTTCGTAAATCTTAATCAAATGTATAAACCATAATAACAAAAGCGGACCAAATACTAAGCCTACAAATCCAAATAGTGGTAAACCAATAATTACTCCAACTACTGTAATTATTGGATGTGTATCAGCAATTTTTTTGTTAATCATAAACCTTATTACGTTATCTATGTTTATAATCACAATCAAAGTAAATAAAGTAATAAACATACCTTGCCAAAATTCACCGTTTAAAAACTGAATCAATGCAGCTGGACCTGTAATTAATGGAGCCCCAATTACAGGCATAAAAGAAAGAAAGAAACCAACAATTCCCCAAAATATAGCATCATCTACACCAGCAATAAAAAAGCATAATGTAACTAGTAAACCTTGTACAAAAGCAATTACTCCTTGCCCTAAAACGTTGGAGTAAGTTGTGTTTTTTAACTCTATTCCAAATTGTAATGAATGATTTTTTTTTAAAGGCGCATATTTCAATAAATTTTCTTCAAATTTTTCTGACTGCACAAACATAAAATAAAGTATAAAATACATCACAGTTATGGTTAAAAACACGCCAAAAGCACCGCTTACAACAGACGGGAACAAATCTTGCACAAAATCACCAAGTTTTGATACGTATTTCTCTACCAAATTTGGTTGATTAAGTTTTACACCAACAAAATCATCTATCTTAGAAATTATAGCCTTTATTCTAAATTGATCGTTTTTTAGGTTTGTCATTCTGTTAACCACCATATAACTGATGGTGAAAAAAGGAATAATGATGATGATAAAAGAAATAATTATTACTGAAATAGTTGAAGCAATTTTCCCGATTTTAGTTAGAAAATAATTATAAACTGGCTTAAAAATAGTGTATAATATAATAGACCCCAAAAAAGCATTAAATAATTCTCTTAAACTATATATTATAACACAAGCTAGTATTACAATAGTTATTAATACAATATTATTTCTTTGCTTATCGGTAAAAACAGACATATTTTGGTTTTGAAATTGTTTAAAACAAAAAAAGCTCCGAAATTTTCCGGAGCTTTTTATTATTATATTTTATGCTAATTTTTTATAACGTTTAAAGGGCAACCTGCTCCATCAACCTTAACTGTTGAAGGTGTGTTTGGGCATTTATCCAAATGGTCTGCAACTCCGTCTCCGTCAGTATCTTTTTTCAAATCAATAATTTGACCTTCTACTGTAGTTGTTCTTACTTTTAATTTAGAAACATCTTCTTTTAAAGAATTATCTTTTAATTCATCATAAACTAACGCCGCTGGGTTTGCCCAAACTAAATTAGGTTTTGATTTAGATCCTAAAGCAAACTCTAAACCTAAAGAGGTATAAGAAAACTTATCTTTTGAAATTGGTTTACCGTAATTAGCGTCAACATTATCTCCATCAACAAAATTCATAGTGTAACCTAAATCTAAACTTACACAATCAGATAACTTGAATTTAGTACCCACTCCAATTGGAAAATATGCTTCCCTAATGTAATCTTTACCACCTTCTGCTTTACCTTTCCAGTCGATTGTTGCATTTGCTGCATTTACATAGCTTGGTGCGTAAGCCATTAAACCTAAACCCGCAGAAGCTGTAAAATTAACAGCGTTTTCTTTACGCATAAAATTAATGGACCCTAAATTTAAAACCCCTTTAAAATCAGCAGCATAAGCAATTTTAGTGTCAAAAGATTTATAGTTTCCTTGTAAGCCATTTGGTGCATCAGTATTATCGCCAGATAAATTACCAAACAACAAACTACCTTGTAAACCGAAACTGTGAAATAATTGTTTTTTTAAATAAACGCTATATCCAAAATCTGTATTCCAATTTGTAAAATCGTTTGATCCTCCAATTACAACTACCGGAGCTAAAACTCCAGCGCTAACACCTATTGAAAATGTTTTATATTGCTCTCTTCCGCCAAATGTTTTTGCTTGGGTAGCGGTTGCACTTTTTTCTTGAGCAAATGTTGTTGCTGAAACTAAAATGCCAGCAAATAATAAGTTTAATGATTTTTTCATTTTTAATTTAATTGTACACAAAGATATTTTTATTTAATTAATTTTATATTGATTTTATTAATAAAATCATCATTTAATTGTCCCAACTTACTTGTTTATTGCTAATTGGAAGATGTAAATAAAATGTTGTGCCTTCGCCTTCTTTACTTTCAAATTCTATTTTACCATTGTGATTAATGATACTTTTTTGAGTATTTGTTAATCCCAAACCAGAGCTTTTTCCTTTAGTAGTGAAAAATGGTTCGTATATTTTAGATTGATTATCCACACTAATACCTTCACCATCATCTTGTATTTCTACTACCACAAAAGCATTAAGTAACTTAAAGTTTATTGAAATAAATGAGGGTTGAGCTGCTACCGAATTATTTAATATGTTTGAGATTGCATTAACCATCATATCGTAATCAACATCAACAAATATATCAGAATCACTATAGTCTTTTATTAATTTAATTTGATGCTCATTTGCACTTATTTCAATTGTCTCTAAACACTCATCTAACAAAATACTTAACGCCCTAGGTTGTATATTTAACTCTGTAGTTTGTGTAGAATTTATAAAATCTGTGATAAGAATATTTATACGCTCAAAATTATTTTTTATAATATCCAAATACAACTTTGATGAATCGTCTTCAGTACTTATTTCGAGCTTTAACTGCTCTAAAGACAAATTTATATTTGATAATGGATTAGTAATTTCATTAGCAAGACTTTTAGCAATTCTTTCTGTAACTGCGATTTTTTCGGCATCAATTGATGCTTTTTCGGCTTCAATTCTTCCTGCTATATCATGTACTATGCAATAATAAAGTTCTTCTGTAGCATGTTGATCTATTTGTAAAAATGCTGAAACTGAAACTTTTTTATTTTCATGGGTTTTACTTATAAAATCCGTTTTGAAATCATTTATAGCGCCTTTTTGATCTATTTCTTCTGTAAAGCGTAAACTATCATCAGGGTTGCTGAATAATTGTACCCCATTAACATTTAAAATCTCTTCTTTTGAATAAGACAAGAATTTAAGCCCAGCTTGGTTCATATCTCTGATACCGCCTAAAGAATCCATTATTAAAAAAGGTTCTTTTGAGCGTTCAAAAATAATTCTGAATTTATTTTCGCTTTCTCTTAAAGCTTTTAAAGTATGTTTATGTTTTAAAGCATACCTAATAGATCGTTCAATGGTGTAAGGATTAATTTGATCTTTCACCAAATAATCAGCTGCTCCTATTTCTAAAGCTTCTTCATCAACTTTTGAATCTCCTTTACCTGTTAAAATAATAATTGGTTCATCAACATTTGATTTTATGGCTTCATGCAGTAAATCAATACCCGTATATTTACCTAATCTATAATCTACCAAATAAATATCGTAATGGCTTTTAAGCATTGCATTGATAGCCTCTTCGTAATTATTTATCCAGGTGAGTTTATAATTTTCTCTTTGAGGAATTTCATTAAAAATATCTTTCGTTAAGATAAAATCATCCTCATCGTCATCCACTAACAAAACTTTAACTGGTTTCATATCAGCCATATTTTTGAATTAAATCGCGTGTAATTTCAATCATCACATCAAAACTAAAAGGTTTAGTTATGAAGTCATCTGCACCAAGTTTTAGCACTTTTTCCTTATCGTGGTGGCTTCTTGAGGTTGATAATATTACAACAGGAATGTTTTTAGTTATTTCGTCTTTCTTTAACTGAGTTAAAAGTTCTAAACCGTTAACTTTTGGCATATTCAAATCTAATATCAACAAAGACGGATAAATTATACTACCATTACTAATTGCCTCTTTAAATTTGAGTAATACTTCTTCTCCATCTTCAAAAAAAGACAATGAATTTGAGCAATTGTTTTCTTCAAATGCTTCCTTAATAATCATCCTATCATCCGGGTCGTCATCGGCAATCCAAAATAGTTTATTCATAATATTTTTTTTAATGATGAACGGGTAAAATTATAATAAAAATTGTACCCTCATTTTGCTTACTACTTACTGTAATTACTCCATTATGTTTTTCAACAATTTTTTTACAAACAGCTAAACCTATCCCTGTACCTTGGTACTCATTACGGGTATGTAATCTTTGAAAAAGTTCAAATATTTTATCGGCATATTGTTGGTCAAAGCCAATACCATTGTCTTTAACTGTAATACGGCAATAATCTTTGTTATGATCTAAATCAGGAATATTTAAAGCGTCTCCTCGTAATATTTCACTTTTAATTTCTACTATCGGTAAAGTATCATCTCGGGTAAATTTTATAGCATTAGTTAGCAAATTCTGAAACAATTGCCTTATTTGACCAGGTATAGCAGTAATATGGTGATTTACAATAAGATCTATAGTGGCATTTTTTTTCTCAATTGTGTATTCTAAATCCTCAATTATTTTTTGCATCTCATCATGCAAATCTACCTCTACAAAACCTTCGTCTGTTCTTGTAACTCTAGAAAAAGTTAATAAATCGTCAATTAAAGTTTGCATTCTTTCAGATGCATTTTGCATTCTTTTAATATAATCTATCCCTTCTTCGCTAATGCTTGCGCTAAACTTGTTTTGTAAACGATCTCCAAAAGCTCTAATTTTTCTTAATGGCTCTTGCAAATCATGAGATGCAACATAAGCAAACTGCTCTAAATCTTGATTTGAAGTGTTTAATTCATCAACCTTTAATTCTAAACTTTTTTGTACTTTTTTAATTTCAGTAATATCATGCATTACAACCATAACATTAAAAATATCACCCGAAACATTTTTTACCGGTTTATAATCAATCATAAAAGTTTTTCCGTCAAACTCTTTCTCTAATTGAACTTCTTCCCCAGAAAATGCTTTTTCTAATATCTCAACATTTTCATTAAAATCACTTTCAGGAAATAGTTCTTTGATGTGGATACCTGCTACTAATTTATTTCGGAAATTAAAACTATTAATAATTGGTCCATCAAAAAGTATCAATTTAAATTTTCTATCGTACATTAAGACAATAGAATCTGGCACATTACTAGCAATGGTTTTATAAATACTTTCAGTTTTTTCTAAAAGGATTGCTGCATTTTTAAGCTCTGTAATATCTTGTAAATTACCTATTATTTTGGTGATATTTCCTTCTGCGTCTAATACTAATTTTGCGGTTAAGTAGATGTATCTTATAGATTTATCTGGCCTATTAATTCGGTATTCAAAAGCAAAATTTGTTTTATTAGCAAACATGCTTTCTAAATATTTGATACACTTTTCTAAATCATCTTGGTGTATTAAGTTTCGGTAAAAATTTAGCGTAATATCAACCGAATTAGGTTCGTAACCATGTATTCTAAATAATTCTTCTGACCAAAAGAAATGATCTACGCCAGCAAACCATTCAAAACTTCCGTTATGTGCAATTGATTCTGCTTCTTTTAGTAAAGCCTCGTTTTGAGATAATTTTTGAGTTGTTTCTTTAAGTTCTGTTATATCTAAACAGGTACCTATTACTTTGTTGTCTGATTGTATATATCGGCACTGTGCTAAAATATAACGTCTTTGCCCATTAACCCACAAAACTTCGTATTCTGTATTAAAAGACGTTTGATTTTCTATAGCTTCTTCTAACATTTTTTTATACGAGTTTCTATAAACGGGTATAATCATGTTAAACATTAATTCCAAATCGGGTGAAATAGAATTAGGCATGTAGCCAAATATTTTATACAATGAGTCTGAAAAGTTAATTTCTTTAGTTGCTACATCTAACTCCCAGCTACCCATATTAGCTAGTTTCTCTGCATTTTGCAAAAGGTTTTGACGGCGTTCTAAATCTTGTTGAATTTTTTCTTTAGCTTTTATTTCTTCATCTAAAATTAAATTCATTTGATGCTGTTTAGATATATTACGGGAGTAATTTAAACTTATACCTAAAAGAGGAACTACGTAAGTAAAAAACCTTAAAAATTGAGCGAAATTATATTCTATATCAAAATTTTTGAAAAACACCGCCATGTGAACATTGGCAAAAATGGCTGGTATCATACTTAAAATTAGCATTTGAAAAAAAATACCATTAAACTTTTTAAGTACTTTAGGCATTAAAATACCTCCCCAAATTAGGTATAATACAATACTGATTAATTCTAAAGGATGAGTAAAAAATGATTCTCTTTTAATAAAAAATGTTGATATTTCTTTAATGTTAAATAGATATAAAACTAAAACAAATGTGATTAATGCGAACAAACCACCAATACTTCTTAATATTGTTATTTTGTTACTGTTATTAGTTTCTGGCTTATATTTTATTTTTAAAATTATAACAGTACCTATTATAAGAAGTATGGCATGTAACATTCTGCTAGTAAACCAGCTCATGTAAATAGCTTCATCTAAATTTAGCTCTGTTTTTAATACTCCAAAAACCACTAAAAGATGAATCATATCAAACAAAGCTGTACCCAGCATTACCAAGCCAACAATTGGAGCTGCTATATCATTTTTTACTCTAAAATCTATTAAAGTTAAAATGCAAGTAAAAATACCTACGGCTATACTAAATATGATCCAGATAGTAGAAAAGGTTTTTCCGAGGATGAGTTCTGTTGAAATACCTTCACTTAATTTAGAAAAATTTATAATTCTGTAATTATTATAATTTATTTCTACACCCAGCATAGAGAGTACCGTTGGAGCGATACATATTAAAAAAATAGCCCAAAAATATCCCATAGGAATATCAATACCTGACTGCTCTTTTTTTAAGGATAATTTATTAATTGCCACAGTATGTATTTAGGTTTACTCTATATTAATTGCTTTCATTTTATTGTAAAGCGTTTTTCTATCTATATTTAATATTTGAGCTGCTTTGGTTTTATTAAACTTAACCTCTTTTAAAACTTTTAGAATGGTATCATACTCTGCTTCTTGAGCAGCGTTTTTTAAATCAAGTTTCTTTTCTTTTACATTATTGGCACTTGCGGTTTCTATGGCATTTTCAAAAGCAGAAACCTTAGAATGTGTAGAAATTTCTAAAGGCAAAGCTTTAGTTTGAATAAAATCTCCCTCTGTTAACAATACTGCTCTTCTTAAAACATTTTTAAGTTCACGCACATTACCTGGCCAAGGGTAAGTTAAAAAACTTTCTTCAACATCAGCAGAAAAGCCTTTTACCTCTTTATTTAATTCATTATTTGCTGATAATAGAAAATATTCTGCAAATGTCATTATATCTTTTCCACGCTCTCTTAAAGGGGGCATGTAAATTCCAAACTCGTTAAATCTGTGGTATAAATCTTCTCTAAATCTACCTTTAGAAATCGCATCAATAAGGTTTTCATTGGTTGCAACAATAATTCTAACATCTAAATCTATCTCTTTTGTTGAACCTATACGCTTAACTTTTCTTTCTTGCACTGTTCTTAATAAGGCAGCTTGTATTTCGTAGGATAAATTACCTACCTCATCTAAAAATAATGTGCCGCCATTAGCCATTTCAAAGTGACCAATCTTAGTATATAATGCTCCGGTAAATGACCCTTTTTCGTGACCAAAAAATTCTGAACCGGCTAATTCTTTTGTTAAAGACCCACAGTCCATTGCCACAAAAGGCTTGTCTCTTCTTGGGCTTTTTAAATGAATACTTTTTGCTACTGATTCTTTTCCTGTTCCGCTTTCGCCGATTAATATAACACTGTAACCTGTTGGCGCAACTAAATCTATTTGGCGTATCAATTCTTTTGCTGCCGGACTTTGCCCCACAACGTAATCTTCTTGTTTAAATGCTCCGTTATTATTTACTTCTCTGTTTTTACCTACTTCTGTTGAAGATTTAGGCTTATCCATCTCCTCATTTAAAGCCTGTTGTGTATCAATAGCTTTTTTGATGGTATTTAAAATTTCATCGGGATAGAGTGGCTTTGTGATATAATCATAAGCACCCATCTTTATTAATTCGACAGCAAGCTTAATGTCAGAATAACCAGTGATAATAATAACTCCTGTTCTTGGATAGTTTAATTTAATTTTCTTTAAAATTTCCCTCCCATCAGTATCTTCCAACCTAAAATCGCAAAGTACTAAGTTGAAACTTTCCTTGGCCATAATTTCAAATGCAGCCACACCAGATGTTGCTGTTTTAACTTCAAAACCATTTCTGGATAAGAATTTAGATAACAACAAACCAATGTTTACCTCATCATCAACTATAAGAATTTTTTTCATGGAATATTTTTGCTCTTAATACAATAAATTTAATTAAAATTAACTGAGCGAATATAATTAATAATTTTAATTGGGAAAAACTTTCTACACAATTAACTATAAAGCATAAATATATTTTATATGCTATTTTATTTTCTTAAAAATACAGGTTTTCGCTTTTCTAAGAAGGCATTTACACCTTCTTTAAAATCTTCTGTACCAAAACATTTTCCAAATTCTTCAATTTCCACCATAAAACCATCATTTGCAGCATTAAATCCAGCGTTTATTGCTCTTATTGCTGCTGAAATTGCTGTTGGAGAACGACTAATTATTGTTTCCATCATTTTTAAGCATGTTGGCATTAGCTCTTCTGCAGTAGTTACTTTATTAAGCAAACCATAGTTAAAGGCTTCGTTAGCATCAATCATATTTGCAGTTAAAATCATCTCCATTGCCCTACCCTTGCCAATTAATTGAGTTAAACGTTGTGTACCTCCATATCCAGGTATTAGCCCTAAGGTTACTTCGGGGAAACCTAATTTTGCATTTTCGCTAGCTATTCTTATATGACATGCTAAGGCTAACTCTAATCCTCCGCCTAAAGCGAAACCGTTAATAGCTGCTAAAACAGGTTTTTCAGAATTTGCAATCATATCAAACACATCATCCTGACCATTAAATGCTAATTTTCTTCCTTCATCTACACTGTAATTAGAAAACTCAGAAATATCTGCACCTGCAACAAAAGCCTTTTCGCCAGAACCTGTTAAAATTATTCCGCCTACTTCTTTATTGTCCTGAGCATCAAGAATTGCAATGTGCAGTTCTTCTAAAGTTTGTTTGTTTAAAGCATTTAACTTTGTTGGCCTATTTATAGTGATTTTTAAAATATTAGACTCTAATTCTGTTATTATATTCTGGAAATTCATACTCGTTATATTTAAAAATTTCTGTTTTCGTAAACCCATTCATTAATATAAGCTACAATATCTGTGGTGGTGGTACCTGGGTTAAATAGCTTCCCTACACCTAGTTTTGTAAGTTCAATATTATCATTTTCTGGAATTATGCCACCACCTGTAACCAAAACATCGCTTATTTGATTATCTTGAAGTAGCTTCATTATTTTCGGAAAAACCGTCATGTGTGCGCCTGAAAGAATAGAAACGCCAATAGCATCAACATCTTCTTGTATTGCTGTATTTACAACCATTTCTGGCGTTTGCCTTAAACCTGTGTAAATAACCTCCATACCCGCATCACGTAAAGAAGTGGCAATAATTTTAGCTCCCCTATCATGCCCATCTAAGCCTACTTTTGCAACCAAAACCCTTACAGGTCTGTTTACTTTCTTTTCCATATATTTTTTAGGTTTTTATAATGATTTTTTAGGATTAAATTATTTAACAAGCAATATTATTTAAGGTACATAATATAAATGTAACAGAAATTATTTTTAATTATAAAAATTGATAGCTCTTAAAATATATCAATAAAATAAAGGTTTATAAATTCATTAACTGTATTTTGCATAAAACTAAAATGAAAAATATATTCTTCTTTTTTCTGTTTTTAAACTTTTATACTAACAGTTTTTGTAATACCGCTGATAGCAAAATCACATTAAATACAAATCCTACTTTAATCAGTGATTCTTTAAAAAAAAGCACTAAAAGTTTAATTATTAGAAGTTCATTAAACCAGTTAGATCAAAATATTTATTTAAGTAGCTTAAATGATTATAGCTTTTTAAAAAATAATTTACGTTTTTTTGATAACGGTTTTAATAGAAAGCAATCAAAATTTAATGAAATTTTAGCCATTAATGCATTACATAATAATGATTTAAAAACATCATTGTATTATTTAAACCATGTTTTTACCGTTACCACAGACTCTTTGCAAAAAGCAAAAACAACCCAAAATTTAATTAAAATTTACCAACAAATTGGAAACTACCAACAAGCTCAATATTTTATATATTATAGTAAACAACATTATGGTTTGTTCTTAACTTTTAAAGAACGCTACAATTTACAAACATTAGAAGCCAAAAATGCGTTTGAATTAGGCTTTACAAAAAAAGCAGAAAACATTATTATTCAGCAATTATTACCAAAAAGCAATAGGTTTGGCGGCAAATATGCGGAGTATAAATGCTATTTATTATTGGGTAAAGTTTACTTAAAAGCAAAAAGCTTGGTACAAGCAAAGTGGTTTTTTATACAAGCCAATTCTTTAGCTATACAACAAAACAACACGAACGGCAGAATTGAGACCTATTTATTGTTAGCAAGAGCTAAAATTATTGCGAACGATAAAAATGTAGCCTTAGAGGATTTAGCTAAAGCCCGAGAACTAATTGGCGGTAATAATTCTATTTATTTAGTCGATTTGAATAAGTTATATGCTTTAGCAAAAGGAAGTTAAATTATCCAAATTGCTAAAAACAGCAATTTGGATAATTATATTTATTTCAGTTTTGATAAAGCTTCTTTTAAAGCTGGTAGTTTACTCCTAATTTCTTTTGCAGAACTTGCCCCTACTGATGCTCTAAACCAGCACATTTCTTCTGTACCAAATGCAGAAAAAGGCACCAAAGCAATATTTGCTTCTTTTATTAAATAGAAATTTAAAGCTGTTGATGTTTCTAAAACAAAGCCATTTGGAGTAGTTTTACCAACATAATCTATTTTTATGGTTAAATAAATGGCACCCATTGGCTCAATAGCATCAATAGCAAAACCTTCATTTTTAAGATCCATTAAACCATTGTAAAGGGTATCTAAACTTTCGGTAACTTTATTTTTAAATGTGTTCAGAAATTCATCAACGGCAGGCGTATTTACTAAAAATTTAGACATCGCAACCTGTTCTGCCTTTGGCGCCCAAGCACCCATGTGGCTTACAATAGCTCTCATTTTCTCTAAAATATGAGCGGGACCAAAGCCCCAACCTACTCTTACGCCTGTTGCAGCAAAACATTTGGAGCTTCCATCAATAAAAACGGTATAATCTCTTAATGCTGGCACTAAAGTTACTGGGTTTACATGTTTGTGATTACCAAAGGTTAGTTGTGAATAAATTTGATCGTAGAAAATATATAAAGGTTTCTCATTTGCCCCCCTTGATTGATTTTCTTCTAACACCAACTCACAAATTTCTTTTAAATTATCTGCCGTAAACATAGTTCCGGTTGGGTTTAAAGGAGAGCATAATGCCAATAATGTTGCCCCTTTTAAATACGGTTTTATATCTGCACCAGTTGGCATAAAGTTGTTTTCTGGCTGGGTTGGCACTGCAACTCCGTTTGCTCCTAATAAATGTGCGTAATGGTTATTATTCCAAGATGGTGCTGGGTAAAGAATGGTATCACCAGCATCTACCAAAGCTAAAAAAGTAGCATAAATTAACGGACGAGAGCCACCAGAAATTAGAATTTCGTTATTGGCCGAATAATCTAAATTTAACCTCTCTTTCAAAAAAGTAGAAACACTTTGTCTTAATGCTAAAACACCGCCCGCAGGTGGGTAATTAGTTTGATGGGCTTCATAAGCTTCAACAATATCGTTTTGTAATTGCTGTGGTATTGGAAAAAGTTTTGGGTCAAAATCACCAATAGTTAAATTAGCAACTTCTATTCCTTTTGCTTTCATTTCATTTACCTCACCGGCAATTTTAATAATTTCTGAGCTTACTAATGATTCTCCTAATGCTGATACTTTCATAAAATTTTAATCTTGGGTGGCAAAGGTACTAAAATTGATTTTTACCTTAAATGATTTTATAATTTAGCAAAAAGTTAAAAAAAACATATTTTAGCATTCAAAAAAACAAACCATGAAAGGAAAATCACTAATTACTTTATTTATAGTATTTGCTGCGTTTAACATTAAAGCACAAACAAAAAAAGAGAAAGTAGAAATTGCAGCAAAATATTTTGTTGATGCCTTAATAAGCGGCCGTCAAGCTGATTTAGAATACATTACTTGCGATAGTTTGTCTTACGGACATTCTAGTGGGAGAATTGAAACTAAAAAAGATTTTGTTTATAATTTAGTTACTAATCAATCTGATTTTGTAACTATTGATATAATTAAACAAACTGTTAAAATTGAAGGAGATGTTGCTATTGTAAGACATAATTTACACGCAACTACAAATGATAAAGGTAACCCTGGAGAAGTTTATTTAGGCGTTATGTTAATTTTTAAGGAGCAGCCTAATGGAGAATGGAAGTTATTGGCTAGGCAGGCTTATAAGGTTTAGGTTATTTAGTGAGTAATGAGTAGTGAGTAATGAGTAGTGAGTAGTGAGTAGTGAGTACTGAATACTGAGTAATGAAAATAAAAAGAAGAGATTTACCTTACGGATAAATCTCTTCTTTGTTTAAAATACAATAATATTACTAACCTAAAAACTAAGCGAACAATAAAGAACAACAATACTAGCATCAGATTCAGATTTTACGATAATTTTTTTGTGGTTTGTGAGTAGGATGTAAAATATTCGACTTTTAACCGTTTTAAATACTTTAAGAAAATTTTAATTGAAAATAAAATCGAAACTTTGGTTTTTTTAAAACCATGAAAAAAATATTTTTTTTAACTATAGCGCTTTTAGGTAGTATTAACTGTACGGCGCAAAAAAAGTTAATTGAAAAGCTATTCTCTAGCGATACCACAAGGCATAATAGCTTTTTTCCGGTCCCTTTAATTGGTTATACCCAAGAAGCTGGTTTTGAATTTGGAGCTGTAGGAATTTATTCTTTTTATTTAGATAAAACGGATAGCACTATAAGGGCATCCCAAATTTATGGAGTGGCTTTTACGAGTACAAAGGGAGTAAGTCAAATTTCTAGCAAAGCAGATATTTGGACCAAGGGGAATAAATGGCATCAATTATACGAAGCTAGGTTTTCAAATATTCCATTTAATTTTTATGGTTTAGGGAGTAATACTAGTAAAGCAGATGAAGATTTAGTAGTACAAACAAGATGGCGAGTTGGTGCCGAAATTGAAAAACAATTTACAAAATCTTACTATCCGGGAGTAGGTTTTGAATTTGAATCTGTAAATTTTAAAGATGATGAACCAGGCGGTATTTTTGATTTGGAAAACCAAGCAAATTTAATTGATAAAGATGGTGGTAGATATGTTTTTTTAAAAATTACCCAATTATTAGATACAAGAAATAGCAATACTTACACCACAAAAGGATTTTACGGAAGATTTAGATATGCTTATGCGCCAGATTTTTTTGGTGGCAACAATTTTAAAGGGAACTTATTTACAACAGATTTAAGATATTTTAAATCTGTTAACAAAAAATTAGTTTTAGGAAACCAGCTGTTTTATGAGGCTGTAACTAGTAAAAAAGATATTCCATTTTATATGTTAAGGCAAATGGGTAATGACCAAATTATGCGTGGTTATTATTTGGGAAGATATAGAGATAAAAATTATATGGCCTTACAGGCCGAGTTACGTTATAAAATAATAAATAGGTTTGGCATGGCCGCGTTTGGTGGTGTTGGTTCGGTTTATAATAGAGGCTTTTTGCCACAACAAAATTTTAAACCTAGTTATGGATTAGGAGCAAGAATATTTTTTGATTTAGAGAAAAGTTTAGCCTTAAGAGTAGATTATGCTTGGGGAGAAAAGCCAATGGGCGAGAAAAGAATTAGTGGTTTTTACATTTCTTTGGGTGAAGCGTTTTAGTTAAAAATGATAAAACAGTAAGTTGGGCGATAGCAAATTGAGTGAATAGTAACTGGTAAATAGTGAATATATCGTACCCAAAGAAACGTTTTGAACAAAATTCATTTAAATGTTTTTTAAATAGAATTCTGAAAAGTATTGAGCGTTCATGTATAAAAACAAAAAAGAGATTCACCTTTTGGTAAATCTCTTTTTTTTAAAATTTTAATAAGATTATTGCCCTAAAATCCAAGCGAACATTAAAGGTACAACAATAGTTGCATCTGATTCCACTATAAACTTAGGTGTATGTATATCTAGTTTACCCCAAGTAATTTTTTCGTTTGGCACTGCACCAGAGTAAGAACCATAAGAAGTTGTAGAATCTGATATTTGACAGAAATAACTCCAGAAAGGAATATTTTCCATTTCCATATCTTGATACAACATTGGCACTACACAAATAGGAAAATCGCCAGCAATACCGCCACCAATTTGAAAAAAGCCTAAACCTTTACCTCCTGAATTTTCTGGGTACCAGCCTGCTAACCAAGTCATGTATTCAATACCACTTTTCATGGTGCTAGCTTTTAACTGGCCTTTGATAACATAAGATGCAAAAATATTACCCATGGTTGAGTCTTCCCATCCAGGTACAACAATGGGCAAGTTTTTTTCGGCCGCAGCCAACATCCAAGAATTTTTTGGGTCAATTTCATAATACTGTTCCAAAACACCACTCAACAGCATTTTGTACATAAATTCATGAGGGAAATATCTTTCGCCAGCAGCCTCAGCGTCTTTCCATATTTTTTCGATATGCTTTTGTAATCTTCTAAAAGCTTCTTCTTCTGGAATACAGGTATCAGTAACTCTGTTATAGTGGTTTTCTAATAAATCCCACTCATCTTGCGGACTTAAATCTCTGTAATTTGGCACTCTTTTATAGTGTGAATGAGCTACCAAATTCATTATATCTTCTTCTAAATTTGCGCCTGTACAAGAAATTATCGATACTTTATCTTGTCTTATCATTTCGGCTAATGAAATCCCCAATTCTGCAGTACTCATAGCGCCAGCAAGGGTAATCATCATTTTTCCACCTTCATCTAAATGGGTTTCGTATCCTTTTGCTGCATCCATTAATGCCGCGGCATTAAAGTGTAAATAGTTTTTCTCTATAAACTGAGAAATTGGACCTCTTTGCTTGCTCATTTTAATCTTTTTTTTGCAAAAATAAGGTTTTATGCTGTATTGAAAGAAATAGATTGTTTTTTGATGGAATTTAAAGCTTTATATTGCGCCTTATATAAATCTATTTTAGATACACCAATTTGTATAAAAAGTTTAGGCATTAAAAATGTGTATGCAAACTGTACCAATCTGAATTAAAGAGAACAACCTACAATGAGAAAAATTATATTTTTTTTGCTACTTACTTCTTGCACCTTACACCTAAGTGCTCAAAATAAAATCATCAATAAATTATTTTCAAAAGATACCAC
Source organism: Pedobacter alpinus (assembly GCF_042684645.1). Classification (NCBI taxonomy): domain Bacteria; kingdom Pseudomonadati; phylum Bacteroidota; class Sphingobacteriia; order Sphingobacteriales; family Sphingobacteriaceae; genus Pedobacter; species Pedobacter alpinus. The sequence continues at coordinate 532,440 of NZ_JBHULV010000008.1, read as the reverse complement.
AAGACATAATAGTTTTTTGCCTTTACCTTTAATTGGTTATTCGCAAGAAGCTGGCTTAACATTGGGTGCAATAGGTATTTATTCTTTTTATGCCGATAAAAATGATGCTAACATAAAAGCTTCGCAGGCTTATGGGGTATTAAGTTTTAGTACCAAAAAAAGAGTTCAAATAAGTTTTAAAACTGATGTTTGGACATCTGGAAACAATTACCATTATATTGCAGAGGCAAAATTATTAAAACAACCATTTAATGTTTACGGTGTTGGTAACAGCACTTTATTAGTAAATGAAGACGAGATAGACATAAGCAGGTTTAGGTTAAACGGAGAATTAGAAAAACTGGTAGCTAAAAACCTTTACTTAGGTGGTGGTTTGGAGTATGAGAATGTGGGTTATACAGATAAAGTTGCTGGCGGTATTTATGAAACTAGCCCTAATGTTATTGATAAAGATGGTGGCCAGTTTATGTTTTTTAAAGCTACTTCATTTTTTGATTCGAGAGATAATGTGCCTTACCCAAGTAAAGGTTTGTATGCAAAATTACAGTACGCTTATGCGCCAAACTTTTTTGGTTCTCCTAATTTTAATGGCAGTTTAATTACTGCTGACTTACGTCAATTCAACAAAATAAATCCAAAATTAAATTTAGCCGTTAACGCTATTTATGAAGGTTTAATCTCTAAAAAACCTATTCCTTTTTATAACTTAAGGCAAATGGGTAACGACCAATTTATGAGAGCGTATTACAGTGGGCGTTTCCGTGATAAAAACATGATTACTTCACAAGCTGAATTAAGATACAGACCAATACCAAGATTTGGCCTAGTTGCTTTTGGTGGCGCAGGTAAAGTTTATGGTGAAAATTCTTTTATTGACACTGATTTTAAACCAACTTATGGTTTAGGTGCAAGAATATTTTTTGATTTAGAAAAAGGTTTAGCCCTAAGAATTGATTATGCTTTGGGAGAAAAACCAATGGGAGAGAAAAGAATTAGTGGTTTTTACCTTTCTTTAGGTGAAGCGTTTTAATTGGATGTAAAATGGTCAATGATCAATGATCAAAATTACTTCTTAAAATTAAAAGCAAGAAGATGTTTTAAACCTTCTTGCTTTTTTTATTATTTATTTAAAGGGTTCTCTTCTGGAACGTCATCTCCAATTAAAACACCCCATTTTTTGAAATTCTTTGTTCGGTCAAAAGCAATTTTTAATATAGCTATAATTGGTAGTGCTAAAAACATTCCTGAGATACCGGCCAAAGTACCTGCTAAAACTATCCCCAATATGGCTACTAAACTATTTATCTTTACTTTAGAGCCAACTATACGTGGCATCAAAATATTATTATCTAAAAACTGAACTACCGCTATTACAATTAATACGGTGAAAATTGGCCATACTTCTTGCGTTGAACTTACGGTAAGCATTACACCTAATATATTACCAAATAATGCCCCAATGTATGGGATAAGGTTTAATATGGCAAATAATACACCAATTAACAAAGCATGTTTAATTCCAATTATCCATAAAATACCACCTAAGAGTACTGTGATGTATAATATCTGTATCAATAATCCCATTAAATAACTCTGTATAATGTCTTCAATTTGTTTAATACTTTCTTTTACACTTGGTAAATCCTCATCACTAAACCACATGATGCAAAATTTTAATAACAGGTTTTTATACGATAACATCAGAAAGATATAAATTGGTAACAAACCAAAAAATATCAAGGCTCCAGATACTGAACCTAAAATTCCACTTAAAATAGCACCTGTACCACTTAGGAGCTTATTACTTTGTTCGTTTATAAAGCTAATTTGCTGTTCTGTAGAGAAATGAGTAAACCCTCTAATCCACTGGCTTAAAGAATTAAGATGAACATTTATATTTTTTTTAATTAATGGAAAATCTTCAATTAATATTTGAATTTGTGCAGAAAAAAACCAAACTAATCCAGAAACAATAATCAGCATTAACAAAATAGGTAGTGATATGGCTATAATTTGTGGGAATTTCCTGTTCTTCAAAAATCTGTAAACTGGCAAAAGCATCATACTAATAAAAAAAGCCATTAAAATGGGCATAATAATGCTACTTCCTACCAAAAGGATATACCCAATTAAAAAAAGGCCTAAAAGCTCCAAAGCTCTTTTTGCGGTAACAGGAAATTCTTTCATATCTTAAATGCTTATTTTTTTAGATAGACTAATCTTATGCCAAGTTTATTAAAATTTTATTTTAAAATTCTGTTTCGCTTGATCTGTTTTAAAAAACACAAGTCCAATCCAAAACAAATCTATAGTTACAGTAACATCAGGGTGGTTTTTTATTTCTTCCCAAGCTTCTTTCATACCAACGCTCCAATAAATATCGTCGAAAATGAGTACCGTTTTATCATGTACTTTGGGTAAGCACCAATCAAAATAATTTAAGGTAGCTTGTTTTCTATGGTTACCGTCTATAAAAACAAAATCAATATTTTCTTCTTTTGCCAACACTTTAGGTAAGTTATCATCAAAATCCCCTATTTCTACATTTATATTACTTAAGTTTAATTTCTCCCAATTTTGTTGCGCACTTTTTGCAGTTTGCGGACAGCCCTCCATGGTTGTTATTTTTGCGTTTGGTACAGCTACACTAAAATAAGCAGTGGTAAGCCCTAAACAAGTACCTAATTCTATTAAATTATTAGGCTTAAATTCTTTTGCTAACCTATATAACAATTGGGCTAATTTTTTAGGCTTTAAGGCATTTTTAGCCAATGATTTTATTTTTTTCTGTTTTTTATTATTAACCTGAGAACCTGCACCTAAATCTGTAATAGTTATCACACTTTCATCTTTAAGTAAACTTTCGCGTAAATTTTCTAAATTATTGTAATCAGAATTATCTTTAAAATTGTAAATTACTTTATCTACCAAATTGTAAACAAATGGAGAATGAGTACCATGCCTTGTTTTGGCACTCATGATGTGTTTTAAATAGTTTTTTGTAAGTGTTGTATTAAACATGATGCTAAAATAAACATAATGCTACAAGGTATATAAACAAAAATTAAAGTTTTATTTTATCGACTTTAAATTTGTAAGATTATGATTAATGAAAGAGAAATAAGTTCCCTAATAAAATTATTAGACGACCCCGACCCCCAAATATTTGACCATATTGAAGATAAATTATTGTCTTACGGTAATGAAATAATTAGCTATTTAGAAGATGCTTGGGAGCAATCTTTTGATGCTTTATTGCAAGAGCGTATAGAAAACTTGGTACACAAAATACAGTACCAAAATGTACGGGAAGATTTGGCTTTATGGCACCAAAGCGGCGGTTTTGATTTATTAAGAGGGATTTTAATTATCAATAAGTACCAATACCCAGATTTGGATGAAGAAAAAATAATTAACCAAATTGAAGCCATTAAAAGAGATGTTTGGCTACAAATGATGTATGAAGCAAGCCCAGTAGAAAAGGTGAAGCTTTTAAACCATGTTTTTTATACCATTTATGGATTTTCTGGCAATACAAGTAATCACCAAAATCCGTTAAACTCTTATTTAAACCAGGTATTAGAAAGTAAAAAAGGGAACCAAATTTCTTTGGCTATTATATACTCAATTATTGCGCAAAAGTTAGACATTCCTATATATGGGGTAAACTTACCACAACATTTTATTTTAGCTTATATTGATGAGCTTGAACAAAATGAGAAAGAGAAAGCCATTTTGTTTTATATTAATGTTTTTAACAAAGGTTATATTTTTGGAAAGCGAGATATTGATCAGTTTTTACGTCAGTTGCAAATAAAGCCCGAAAGTTTTTTTTACGAACCTTGTACCAATACAGAAATTATTAAGAGAGTGCTAAGGAATTTAATTAGCTCCTACGAGAAAGCAGGAGCTAATGATAAGGTTGATGAGTTGGTTAAATTGTTAGATGTTTTAACCCCTTAATCAAGCATATTTATAGATTTTAACCAAGTTAACATACTTACAAACCACTCTTCGTTAGTGGTTTTATTTTCTAAACCAAACCCGTGACCTCCACCTTTATAAAAATGAGCTTCAACAGGCACATTAGATTTTTTTAACGCAAGCATATAATTTACACTATTTTCTGACGGCACAGTTTTATCATCATTTGCATGAAACAAAAATGCTGGTGGTGTATTTGAATTTACTTGTAATTCATTAGAAAACGCTATAATATCGGCCTCAGTGGGATGATTGCCTAATAAATTATTTTTAGATCCTTGATGTGTAAAACTATCCATAGTAACAACTGGGTAGCCTAGAACAGAAAAATCAGGTCTCAAATTAATGTTGTTAGGATTCTCAATTAATGATTTTAAAAAATGAGTTGATAAAGTGGAAGCTAAATGTCCGCCGGCAGAGAAGCCCATAATTCCAATCTTTGCAGGATTTAGCTGCCATTTACTAGCATTATCTCTTACTACTTTAATTGCTTGTTGAGCGTCTTGCAGTGTCCCAATTTTTTTATCAAGCATTATATCATCAGACGGCAGTCTGTATTTTAAAACAAATGCAGTTATTCCTCGCTTATTAAACTCTTGAGCAATTTGGTAACCCTCATGTGAAATAGCTAAAATTTTATACCCACCACCAGGGCAAATAATTACTGCAGTGCCGTTTGGTTTATCTGCAAAATATGCAATCAATTTAGGTTCAGATACTTTGCCTATCCTGAGTTTCCCATCTGTACCTGTATTACTTTCTTCAATATAATCTTTATTTATTTTTGAATTCGGAATTTCATTAGCGTATAAATTCATAACAGTTTGTGCATTTAATAGCTGATTAGAAAGAATTAAAACAAAAAATAAAATTGCTTTTTTCATAACGATATATCATTAATTTGAACCACCATATTCCATTAAATATGATTTTAAAAATTCATCCAATTCCCCGTCTAAAACAGCTTGCGCATTAGAGGTTTCAAAATCAGTTCTTAAATCTTTTACTAATTTATAGGGATGCAAAACATAGTTTCTAATTTGTGAACCCCATTCTATTTTCTTTTTATTGCCTTCAATAGCATTGGTAATTTCCATTTTTTTACGGATTTCAATCTCATACAATTGAGACTTTAATAAACGCATGGCATTTTCCTTGTTTTGAAGCTGAGAACGTGATTCCTGATTTTTAATAATAATACCAGAGGGTTTATGATACAACCGAACGGCAGTTTCTACCTTGTTCACATTTTGCCCACCAGCACCACCAGCTCTAAAAGTTTCAAATTCTACCTCGGCAGGGTTTATGTCAATCTCAATGGTATCATCAACCAATGGATAAACGTAAACGGAAGCAAAGGAAGTATGTCTTTTAGCATTGGCATCAAACGGAGAAATACGCACCAAACGATGAACTCCGTTTTCACCTTTAAGATAACCGTAAGAAAAATCTCCATCAAATTGCAAAGTAACCGTTTTAACGCCTGCTACATCTCCTTCTTGGAAATCTTGCTCTGTTACTTTATAACCATTTTTTTGCGCCCACATGGTGTACATCCGCATTAGCATTGCTGCCCAATCGCAACTTTCTGTACCACCAGCACCAGCTGTAATTTGCACAACTGCGCTTAATTGATCTTCTTCTGCCGAGAGCATATTTTTGAATTCTAATTCTTCTACGGCAATCAAAGTATCTGCATAACCCATTTTTAACTCATCTTCAGTAGCTTCATCAGCCTGAAAAAACTCCAATAAAACGGCTAAATCTTCCACAGCAGTTTCTGCCTTTGAAAAAGCATCAGTCCATGTTTTTTTAAGCTTTATAGCGTGTAAAACCTTTTCGGCTTCTTTTGGTTGGTCCCAAAAATTAGGTTCAAGAGTTTTGGCTTCTTCTTCTTCTAATAGTAAAAGTTTAGCATCAACGTCAAAGATGCCTCCTCAGAGACGTTATCCTGTCTCTCAAATCTTGCAGATTGTCTTTTGTCATGCGCAAATATAAATTTTTAAAACACAATTTTAATTCTCATTCGACTATGATTACCTAAATCTCGAAAAACATAAAATCAGAAACTTATTTTATGAACAATTTTAGGAGAAATTTTTCAAACTCAGTATTTGATATTTTTTAAAAAAGCAAAAAAAATATCCCCGAAATGATATCGAGGATATTTAGAATTTAAGAGTGTTAATTTATATATTTTACTTACAATGATACTATTTCTTCTACACCAGCAATTAATAATTTTTTGGTATAAACTTTTTTGTTTGCTATAACTTTTAACGAATATACACCTGCAGGTACGTAACCAAAAGTGAATTTTAATACTTGTTTTCCTTGGGTAACACTATAGTTAGAAGAAGTTAATGGTTGTCCCCACATGTCAATAATAGAAATCGAAACCCCATCATCATCAATTAAGCTTATAGCTACATTTGTATAGTTTACTGCTGGGTTAGGATAAGCATTAATTTTATTTAAGCTATTATCTGCAAATTCTGTAATCTCTCTAGTAACATAGTTAAAGTGATTAGGTTGTTGAAAACCTTGAGTTAAATAATTAGATCCGTTTTGAGTTAACGTGTTAGTTGAATAAGCCTGTCCGATTGTGAATTGAACATTTTCTCCAAATGTTGAAGTTGCTTCACCACCACCTGATGTAATAGCAAATCTTTCGATAGTTTGAGCCATTGTTGAGAAACCTAAACTTGCTACTAAAACTGATATTAAAATTAACGTCTTCATGCTTTGTATTAGACAAATTCAAAGCCATCAGAAATTTGGGGAATAAAATCTCGATTAATTTAGATGAAAATGATAGAAAATTAAAAAATCACATCATGCAATGGCTTAATAATCATCATTTAAACCACAATTGAGACCGATTTTTAATTGTAAGGAATATTTTAAACTAATTTCAATAATATTTTGATGTGCTAATATTACTGAAAGAGCAGTAATTAAAACGGGTAATTTTAGGCAATAAAATCCCAATTTGGGTATATTTATACGATTCGCAAAAGCTCCAATCGTATTTTAGTACTGGAGGTTAAATGAGAATCATTATAAAAAAATTAATATAGACTTTTACGAATCACAATATTAAAGGTTAAAATAACCTTTAATTAAAGTAAAACATACTCGTATTGCACAATACGAGTAACTAATTTCTTATTTATACTCATTTTGAGTAAAAAATAACCCAATTTAGATATATAATGAACAATAGTATTTTTTTTCAATTCAAAGATTATTGAATTTGCAGTATTGGATTATTAATAGAGAGAAATAAATTCTTATCAAATAACTCTTATAATTATAATAGGATGATATGAATACGAATTATGAAAACAAAAAAAAGCTGTCTCATTTTATTTTGAGACAGCTTTTTTTGTTTTAGGAGGTTTTACTGAATAATTGTAATATTTAATTGCGTATCAGACATGTTAGTGTTTGATGTATTAGTATTATTAAAACTGATTTCTATTGAATTAGTACCGGTAACTCTAGCGTAACCTATTGCCACTGTGTTTGGCAGTGCAGTTCTGGGAGACACCATTACGGTTGCCGTATTAACATTTAGACCAGAGATACCAGTTAACGTATAAGTTCTATTTGTTGATGAAGTATTCCTTGTCACTGTAAAAGCGCCACTAGATATAGAAATCTTGAATATCCCAGAAACAACTGTTGTTGATGTTTCGCCAACTTGAAGTGTATTTGTATGTGTATTACCTACTACTTGCAATTCAGAATCGGCAACGGTTCCGCTTGTATTAATACCTACTCTTACATTATTATTTAACCCAATTCCTTGCATTCTCATCATCTCCACATTACCTGCTGGTGAATAATTGAATTTAGAAAACACAATTGGTTCATCGCCATCATCGCCTATAACAAAATCTAATCTACCGTTGTTAGCTGTTCCAGAACTTCCAAACTCAAAGAAATCAGTACCGGCAGCACTACCTTTTAGTCTAAAATTACCATCAGTAGTAGTGTAGAACATTGGCTTGTAAAAACTTGCAGCACTTGCTTCAAATTGTAGCGCCGAAGTAGTACCATTCCCATTTACAAAAACCAGTGGCTGATTAGCGTCTGTATAATCTGCATAACTTTGAGTTAAACCCAAAGCCCCTCTTGTACCAAACTGTAACATTTGAAGATTATTAGAACCAATTTTGAAAGCTACGTTATTGGTAGTTCCTAAAAAGGTTGATGCTGTTGCATTGGAATTACCTGTTAACAGCCAATTTGATGCTGCAGCCTCTGTTGCAGGCGCCCATATTGTGCCATTATATTTCAAAACCTGACCATTGGTAGCAGACATATTATTTAATTTATCAGCAGTAATGCTAGCATTTGCTAAATCTGCGGTTGCAATTGTTCCATCTAGAATTTCATTTGAGGTTACCGCTCCAGTTGCTATTTTAGCAGAGGTTACTGCATTATTTGCTAAATCTGCGGTTGCAATTGTTCCATCTAAAATTTCATTTGAGGTTACCGCTCCAGTTGCTATTTTAGCAGAGGTTACTGCATTATTTGCTAAATCTGCGGTTGCAATTGTTCCATCTAAAATCTTAGCAGATGTTATTGCATTAGTAGCAATCGTGGGTGACGTTGCTGTACCCGTTAAATCGCCAACCAATTGAATTACTCCTTTTGCGGATGTACTTGCGTCTGCTGGGGTTGAAGCACTTGGAGTTGCTGGAGCCCAATTACCTCCGTTCCATGTTAAAACCTGGCCATTAGTAGCACTAGCAGAAGTTAATTTACTTGGACTAATAGATGTATTTGCAATTGCAGCATCTGTTACAGAAGCAAATGCTAATTTACTTGCATCAATACCTCCTTGTAATTTTGATGCTGAAATTGTACCATCTGCAATTTTAGCATTAAAAATAGCACCATCTTGAATATTATAACCTTGAATTGTCCCAGTTCCTATTTTGTCTGCTGTAACTGCACTTGAAGCTATTTGAGTAGCCGTAACTGCGCCAGCAGCTATTTTAGCACTAGTTACTGCATTATTTGCCAAATCTGCTGCTGAAACTGTACCATCAACAATTTTCGCACTTGTAATAGCATTATTTGCTACTGTTGGAAAAGTGGCAGATCCTGTTAAATCTCCAGCTAATTGAATAATTCCTTTTACAGATGTGCTAGCGTCAACACTTGAACCGCTAGCCCCAGCTGGACCTTGAGGCCCTGTAGCGCCAGTGGCTCCCGTTGCGCCATTATTTCCTGCTATTCCTTGAATGCCTTGTACTCCTGTTGCTCCTTGTGCTCCTGTTGCTCCTTGTGATCCAGTTGCTCCTGTTGCACCAACTAAGCCTTGTGGACCTGTTGCTCCAATATTTCCTTGTAAGGATAAACCTGAACCCCAATTACCGCCCGATTTTGGTCCAAATATAAATTTTGTGGTTGCATTGAAATAATAATCTCCATTATTACCTATACCGGAAGTAGGATTAGATACCCCAGATAAAATTTGACTTCCATTTGAACCTGCTACTCCAGTTGAACCGGTGCTTCCTGTAACACCTTGAGCGCCTGTAGGTCCAGTAAGACCTTGAATTCCTTGCGCACCTGTTGGACCGGTTAAACCTTGAATACCTTGTGCGCCAGTTGCTCCTGTTGCTCCGGTGTTTCCTGTTAAACCTTGTATTCCTTGCACTCCTGTTGTACCCGTATTTCCTGTTATACCTTGTATTCCTTGCGCTCCCGTTGCACCAGTTGCTCCCGTATCGCCTTTAGCTCCGGTTAAGCCAGTGTTTCCCGTTAATCCTTGGATTCCTTGCGCTCCAGTTGCTCCTGTATTTCCTGTTATACCTTGTATTCCTTGTGCTCCTGTTGTACCCGTATTTCCTTTCGCTCCAATTGCACCAGTATTCCCAGTTGCACCTGTTGCGCCAGTGTTTCCAGTTAATCCTTGGATTCCTTGCGCTCCGGTATCTCCTTTTGCTCCGGTTAAGCCAGTGTTTCCTGTTAATCCTTGGATTCCTTGCGCTCCAGTTTCTCCTTTAGCACCTGTTGCGCCAGTGTTTCCA